>NZ_NCKP01000047.1:0-15899 GCF_002282795.1 Thiomonas sp. 13-64-67 | reverse complement strand
CCCGGCGTGCTCGACTTTCAGGACGCGGTGATCGGCCCCATCACCTACGACCTGGTCTCGCTGCTGCGCGACGCCTATATCGCCTGGCCCGAAGAGCAGCAGCTCGACTGGGCCATCCGTTACTGGGAGCGCGCTCGCAAAGCGGGGCTGCCGGTGGCGGCCGACGCGGCCGACTTCTATCGCGACCTCGACTGGATGGGCCTGCAGCGCGCGCTCAAGGTGCTGGGCATCTTCGCCCGGCTGTATCACCGCGACGGCAAGGCGCAGTACCTCGGCGACCTGCCGGTGGTGCTGCAACACGCCCGGCTGGTGGCGGCGCGCTACGGCGCCTTCAAGCCCTTGCTGCAATTGCTCGACCAGATCGAGCGGCGCAGCCCGCTGGTGGGCTACACCTTCTGAACGTGAACAGTCTGCCCAAGCGCGCCATGATTCTTGCCGCCGGACGCGGGCAGCGCATGCGGCCCCTCACCGACGCTTGCCCCAAGCCCCTGCTGGCCGTGGGGGGCAGGCCGCTGATCGTCTGGCAGATCGAACGCTTGGCCGCGGGCGGCTGGCGCGACCTCGTCATCAACACCGGCTGGCTGGGGGCGCAGATTCCCGCTGCGCTGGGCGACGGCAGCGCCTGGGGCGTGTGCCTGCGCTACTCGCCCGAGCCCGCGCAGGCTTATGAGACCGGCGGCGGCATCGCCACCGCCCTGCCCCTGCTCGGTGGCCGACACCATCGCCGCCGATCCGCAGCACACCGCGGCGCATCTCGTGCTCACCCCCAACCCCGAACACAACCGCGACGGCGACATGGCGCTGGACGCGCAGGGCCGCATCCGGCGCGAGGGGGTGCGGCTCAACTACGGCAATATCGGCGTGTTCCACCCCGCGCTGTTCGCCGGGCAGCCCCGGGCGCAAGCCTGGAAACTGTTTCCCTGGCTTTATGGCGCGGCCGATGCCGGGCGGGTGAGCGGCGAAGTGTTCAGCGGCCCCTGGCACAACGTCGGCACGCCCGAACAATTGGCCGAGCTGGATGCGCAATTGCGCGGCGCAGGCTAGGCTTGCATCCATTGCCTTTTTCGAACACGCTCATGCCCGATTCCAATCTGCTCGTCCGCTGCGCCACCCGCCGCGCTGAAGTGGTGCGCCAGCTCGCCGCCGCTGGCGGCGGTGTTGCCTTGCTGCCCACCGCACCCGAGGCCCTGCGCAACCGCGACGCCGACTACCCCTACCGCCACGACAGTTATTTCTACTACCTCACCGGTTTCACCGAACCGCACAGCCTGCTGGCGCTGCAGGTGACCGCTTCGGGCAGCAGCCGCAGCGTGCTGTTCTGCCGCGACAAAGACGTGGAGCGCGAAATCTGGGACGGCTTCCGTTGGGGCCCAGACGCCGCGCGCGAGGCCTTCGGCTTCGACGCGGCCCTGTCCATCAACAGCCTCGAGGCCGAGCTGCCCAAGCTGCTCGCCGACCAGCCCGCGGTGTGGTGGCCCTTCGCCGTGCACGCGGGGCTGGAGACCCAAGTGGAACGCTGGCTGGCGGCCGTGCGCGCCCAGGCCCGCGCCGGGGTGACCGCGCCGCGCACCCAGCACGATCTGTGCGCCATCCTCGACGACATGCGGCTGTTCAAAGATCCGTATGAACTGGACGTGATCCGCCGCGCCTCAACCATCTCCGCGCAAGGTCACATTCGCGCCATGCAGGCCAGCCGCCGCGGCCTGTTGCAACCGCCGTCGCAAGGGCTGCGCGAATATCACCTCGAAGCCGAACTGCTCCACACCTTTCGTCAGGGCGGATCGCAAGCCCCGGCCTATGGCTCCATCGTCGCCGCGGGCGCCAATGCCTGCGTGCTGCACTACCGCGCCAGCGACGCCCCGGTGCGCGCGGGCGACCTGGTACTGATCGACGCCGCCTGCGAGCTCGACGGCTACGCCAGCGATATCACCCGCACCTTCCCCGCCGACGGTCGCTTCACCGGGGCGCAGCGCGCGCTGTACGAGGTGGTGCTCGCCGCGCAATCGGCCGCGATTGAGGCCAGCGTCGAAGGCGCCCGCTTCACCGACCCGCACGCCGCCGCCTTGCGCATTCTGGCGCAGGGTCTGCTCGATCATGGCCTGATTGCGCGCAACGCCGCGCCCGATGTGGACGCCGTCATCGCCACTGGCGCCTACAAGCGCTTCTACATGCACCGCACCAGCCACTGGATGGGCATGGACGTGCACGACTGCGGCGACTACGCCGAGCCGGGGCAAGCGATCGAAATCCAGCCTGACGGCCGGCCGACGACTTGCCCGCCGAATTTCACGGCATCGGCATCCGCATCGAAGACGATATCGCCGTGCGCGCCGGCGGCCAGCCCTGCGAGGTGCTCACCGCCGCCGCCCCCAAAACCGTGGCCGACATCGAGGCCGTGATGCGGGGTTGAGCGGCCCCGCAAGCGGCCTATGATGCGTTCGAGCTGCCCCGGCAGCGCTGCAGGAGAACCGACATGGCCATCGTGACCGAACGCATCCCCATCCTCGTGACCGCGCAAGAGAAAGCCCGCATCGCCCGCGAGGCCGAGGCTGCGGGCATGTCGATGGCCGAATACCTGCGCCGCGCCGCCGCCGCCTACGACCCCGCGCACGACGCCCGTCAGTTCGACGCCATTGCCGAGCAGATCATCCGCAGCGCCACTCAGGCCGAACGTGCTCTCGACGCCGCCCTCGAAGCCGTGGCCGCCTCCGAGCGCCGCATCAGCGCGATGGAGCAGCAGCACGCCCCAGCCCCCGCCGCGCGCAAACGCCGCACCGCCGGAGCCTGATCATGGGCGTGACCGAAAAACTCTGGACGGCGCTCACCACCGTGATCAAGATGAACGACAAGGTCGAGCACCTCGCCTCCACCGTGGTCACCCAGCAGCAGAAAATTGAGCAACTCACCGAGCGCGTCATCCGCCTCGAAACCGCCCTCGAAATCGCCCTTTCCACGCGCAACAGCCCGCGGCGCATCGAAAACAAGTCCAGAGAGTGAGCGGCGAGTTTCGCGTCGCGGCCTATTGAACCATCCGCGGCTACGCATCGGCTTTCCCGATGCGGCGACCTACTTGTTGATCGTGCTTACTCTTTATCTTGCCCTATGAGGTAAGAGGAAGCCGTGTCTTTCAACTGTTCGGCATAGTCGTAAATGTTGTCCACGCTTTCGAGCGGGAACAGCTCTTCTTCTTTCCTGTTGTTGAAAAGGCCAATGCGAAGCTTTTCAGCATTGTTGAAACGAAGGCGGCAGAGGGGTTTTCGGTTGTTGTCGTCTAACAAAATTGCGCAGTAGCTTTGGGCGTCGCGCATGGCGACTCTCTTTGGCGCGACGACTCCGCGCAGGATGGCTCGTACCGTGTGAAACCCTTCGACTTCTTCAGCGGTAGTGACGTTCTGCGCCTCGACAACTGGGCTGGCCTCTAGAGCGGTAGCAGATGGGGCGGGTGAAATTGTTGGGTCAGCGACCGTGATCGACTCTGGGGACATTGCGCCTTTGAGGCGATCGTTGATGCGCTCTCCGATCAGTTGCTCGAAAGCGCGCTTGGTGATGAGGGTGAACTGATCTTTTACAGCGGGTGTAAAGCGCTTGTTTCCCAAAAGATCAGCCGACGCGAGGCGAACGAATTCCTCCGAGGGGCTGACCATCCATTCGGCCAGAAGCGTCTGGATCGCGCGGGTGTATTTAAGATCGTTCGCCGTATTGAGAATCGTGTCGAGATCAAAGGCGACCTTGGCAAATTTCTTGAGTTCTTCAACATCCCGGTCCTTAAAGTCGAGAATGTTGAACTCGAAAAATGGTTTCTCGTCCATCTTGTTCGGCTGCTCCAGGTCTGTGAAGAACCTGTAGGTCAAGCCGTTCGTCAAAACTCCGAATCTGGCATCAGTAACGTGAAAGTAGCGAAACAACTGGCTTGCGTGATTGATGTGTAGGTCTGCGCCCGCCTTCTTGCACTCGAACAGAATGATGGGTTTTCCGTCACGCAGGATGGCATAGTCGACCTTCTCACCTTTTTTTGTGCCAACGTCTGCGACGAGTTCTGGAGTCACTTCAAGAGGATCAAAAACGTTGTAACCGAGTGCCTGGATGAACGGCATGATCATGCCGTTCTTTGTCGCCTCCTCGGTTTGGATCATGTTCTTTGTATTCGCGATGCGCGTTGATAGAACGCGAAGGTGATCGATGAAGTCCACTGATAGTCCCCCTGCAGGTTGTCTAAGTGTGTATTTGTATCACTAGTGGAGTAGCGGGCCGGGAAAAAAATGGGCGCGTAGAAAATAGCGATCACCGCCGCCTACACCCCCCCCCGAAATCACACCACCCGATGCTCCAGAGCGGGCAGGCTTTCGCGGTGTCTGGCGATGCGGTCGCGATCCAGGGTGGCGGTGACCACGGCCTCGCCTTCAGCCTGCATCGCCAGCACGTCGCCCCAAGGGTCGATGACCATGCTGTGGCCCCAGGTGCGGCGGCCGTTTTGGTGCACGCCGCCCTGCGCGCAGCCGACGACGTAAGCGAGGTTTTCGATGGCGCGGGCGCGCAGCAGCACTTCCCAATGCTTTTCGCCGGTGGTGTGGGTGAATGCGGCGGGCAGCAGGTAGGCATCGCACGCGGCGGGCTGCGACAGCGCCCGGAACAGCTCGGGAAAGCGCAGGTCGTAGCAGATGGCGAGTCCCATGCGCCAGCCTTCGCAGTCGAACGCGACGGGCTGGGCGCCGGGGGTGATGCTGTCGGCTTCGGCGTAGCGCTCTGTGCCACGCTGGAAGGCGAACAGGTGCATTTTGTCGTAGCGCGCGGCCAGTTCGCCCGCGGGGTTGAACACCAGGGTGGAGTTGAGTACGCGGTTGGGGTCGGGGCTTTCCAGTGGCAGGGTGCCGCCGACGACCCACAGGCCGAGGCGGCGGGCGGTGCTGGCAAGAAAGTCTTGAATCGGGCCGCTGCCGGGTTTTTCGCGCACGCGCACTTTGTCGGCGTCGGTCTGGCCCATGAGGCAGAAATATTCGGGCAGCACGGCCAGCCGCGCGCCTTGGGCCGCGGCCTGTTCGAGCAGGCTTTGGGCGCGTTGCAGATTGGCGGCGACGGAGGTGCCGGAAACCATTTGAAGAGCGGCGATTTTCATGGCGGCATGCAGTGAAGCGGTGGATGGCCCCAGCTTACGTCAGGGCGTGGCGGGTGCGGCGTCTGCGGGTTTGGGGGCGTTCAGCGAGGCTTCGGTGACGATGGGGGTGAGCCATGTGCCGGTGATGTCGTACACATGGGTGAAGGCGCGCGCCAGGGGTTCGCGGGCGATGTATTGCGCCAGGAAAGTGCCCAGACCGATGACGGGGTTGATCAGGGCATAGGCCAGCGAGGCCGCGCCGGCGTTGATGTTGGGCACGACGACCACGCGCAGATTCTGCGTTTCGGCGGCCAGGTTGGTGCTGCCTTCGATGCGCACCGAAGCGGCCACACCGCTCATGCGGAAGTCGCGGGTGGTGGCGATGCCACTGGCCACGTTCACGTCGGCGTCGACCTTGTCGAAGGCGAAGCCGGACGAGAACAGGTCGCGGAAATCGAGGGTGAAGCGGCGCGGCAGGCTTTGCAGACTGAGCACGCCCAGCAGCTTGGCGATGCCGGGGTCGGCCTTGAGAAATTGGCCCTGCCCGAGCTGCAGATTGAACTGCCCGTCCAAGCTGGGAAAGTCCAGACTCAGCGGCGAGCCCAGCCAGGCCAGGTTGCCGCTGATGTCGCCCTTGCCGCCTTTGAGCAGGCCCGGTTTGCCCAGGGTGGCGAGCAGGCTGCCGGCGTCAAGGATGTCGAGCTTGAACTGCATGGTCGTGCGCCGTGCGGGCGAGGCGGAATCGGCGCTGCCGGGCGCGGTGAGTTGCGTACCCACGCTGGACCAGGCGCCGCTGCCGCTGAGCACGCCGCCGGGCGCGGAGAGCTGGAAGTGGGTGAGCTGCCACACCTTGCTGTCATCGACCCGGCCGCGGTTGACGGCCTGTACTTCGAGACGGGTGAAGTGATGGCCGTGCAGATCGACGTTGTCGGCCACGATGTCCAGCGCGGGAATGCTCTTGGGTTGTTCGTCGAGCAGGTTTTCCACGTCGGAGTCGCTCGACTTGGGGAGTTCCAGCCGCGCCAGCCGGGCGCTCAGGGTGCCGGGGTTGCTGCCGCTGCCGATCTGCCAGCCGATATAACCCGACATCTGGCGCGAGTTCACATTGGCCTGCAGCAGATCGCCGCTGCGGTTGCCGCCGATCACGACCTGATTGATCACGCGGTGCATCAGCGTGAGGCGGCCGATGTCCAGCGCCGCGGTGGTGGGCAGCAGCCCGATCAGCCCGCGGTCACTGTTCGCGCGAAACACCACGGGGGTCTGCGCCGAGGTGTCGGGCAGCAGGGGTTTGATTGCGGCTTCCCAGGCATCGAGATCGAGCAGCGGCAGTTGCACATTGGCCTGCACGCCGGAGCTGGGTTGCGGCAACGCGGCCTGCGGGCCGATGGCCAGTGCGCCGCTGAGCACGCGAAAATCTTCTGCCGACGCGCTGGAGCCCGCTGCCGCGGGCAGCGGATCTTCCAGCGCGTAGCGGGCGCGGGCGATGCCGCCCAGGTCGATCTGCACCATATTGCGGCGGGCGCCATTCGAGGCGGCGGGCAGCGGGGTGCGGGTGTAGAGCAGCGACTCGGGCGCATCCGCAGGCTTGCCCAGCGGCGGCGGCAGGTTGATGGCGACCCCCGCCAGATTGCTGCGCAGTTCCAGCGTGGGCTCCGCGGGGCTGCTGGGCAGCGCGGCTCCGGACGGGCTGGCGCTGCGACGGGGCTGGGTGATGCGCAGGGTATAGGTGGACTGGCCCTGCAACACTTTGCCCAGCGTCTGCATCCACTGCGGCTGGGCGGCGCGCAGCCCGGCGCTGCTGAAGCCGCCGCTGGCGAGCAACTGCAGCGGCTCGCCCGGTTGCTGGCCGCCGCTGAGTTGCACCGCGCCGCCCAGCACATCCGGGGCTTTGAGCGCCACACGGAAGCCGTCGTGGGTGAAATCGACCGTGCCGCGCACCTGGTTGAAGCGGGGCAGATCGCGGCTCCACAGCACGTCCACGCCTTGCAGCGTGGCCTGCCCCTTGACGGTGGCGGCCTCCATATCGCCGAGCGGTAGCTTGAGGGCGATGTCCAGCGCCATCGGCCCTTGCGCCTGGACGTGGTCGAACACGCCGCCGAGTTGCCGGTTGATCGGGCTGTCGAGCAGGTAGCGCAGCGCATCGCTGGCGGGTGCCTGCGCCTTGCCGCTGATGCTCAGCACGCCACGGTTGAAACTGGGCAGGCTGCCATTGACCGCGCTGAGCCGCGCGCCATACGCCTGGGCCGAGGCGTTGCGCACGTCGAGGCTGTGCGAGGTGATGCGCAGCAGGCCGTTGACCTGGGTGAGTTCCGGCCACTGCGCGTTGGCGTGCACCGTAGCGGCGCTGGCGGTCTGCCCCGGCGGCAACAGGCTGCGCGGCGCGTAGTTGAGCACGCCATCCTCGATCTGCGCGCTCACCTCGAAGGTGCCGCTAAACGAGCCATCCTTGGCCGGGACGTCGAAGGGGAAGTCTTCGAGCGGGCCCTTGACCGCAAACTCCACGTTCTGCGCCCTACCCGCGGCGATGGCGCTGCGCAGGTAGTCGCGGGTGTGCAGGGGAATGTCGATGGGCAGATAGCGCCACACCGCGCGGGCGTCGGCGCGGCTGAGCTGCCCCTGCAGGTCGATACTGCCCATGCCTTTGGCCGCGCCGCGCCAGCTCAGCGTGGCCTGGCCCGCAGCATCGGCGTTGGCGAAATCCAAGCGCTGGGCGTTGACCAGCCACTGCCCGGTTTTGTCGCGCTTCCAGTCGAGGTCGGCGCGCAGGGTGTCGAAGCCCAGCCGGGCCGGGGCGTAGATGAGCGGCAGATCGAGCGTGCCGCCGCGGCTGAGCTGGATTTGCGCTTTGCCGCCTTGCTGCGTCGCGGTGAGCGTGCCTGAGAGTCCGCTGACGCCGGGCAGATCAGCCGGGAGTTGCAGCGCCTTTGCGGCCGCCTTGCCCCGGTCGATCAGCGGGCGGGGGTTGGCCGGGGGCGTGAGCTCTCCGCTGCCTGCCGGGCTGTTCCAGCGCAGGTCGGCAAACTGGGTTTGCAGTTGATAGCTCGGCGGCAGGCCGGTGGGCGCCACGCCCTTGGGCCAGCTCGCCTGCGCGGTGAACGCGGCGACCCGGCCCTGCGGCTGCAGGGCGGCCAGCCGCGCGTGCCACAGCGCGGGCAGCGGCAGGCGCTGTGCCAGGGCCGAGAGCGTGCCCAGGTCGAGCGCGCCGGTCTGCAGCCGCGCCTGCGTGGCGCCGCCCTTGGGCTGCTGCCATTGCCAGTCGATGGTGACGGGCGCCAGGCTTTGGCCCTGCGCGGTGCGGAACTGCAAGTTCTGCAGACTGGCGTTTTCGCCACCGGGCAGCGGCGCCCAGGTCATGCGGGTGGACAGGGTGTCGAGCGCGAAGGGGGGTAATGAGGCAGGCAAGGCGGGCGGCAAGGGGCCGGGGGTCTTGCTGGGGGCGAGCTGCAGGGTGACGCCGCGCAGCGCCAGATCGGCGGTGAAGGCGGTGGGGGCGCCGTCGTCGAGCTGCGCCCAGGCGCGCACGGAGCCGCGTCCGGTCTGCGTGGTGGCGGGCAGGGTCAGCGGCAACTGGGGCTGCAGCGCGGCGAGATCGACATCGGGCACCTCGCCATACAGCGTGCCCTTCCAGCGCGAAAAATCGGCGGTATGGCGCAGAAAGAACGGTTGGCGGAAGCTGGCGCGCAGATCGATGGGGCCGCCAAAGCCGGTCGGCGGCGTGGCGGTGAGCGCGGCGCGGTGGGTGAGCAGGGTGTTGCGCAACAGCAGGTTGACCTGGGTGAGCGGCAGCGGCGGGGCGTGCTGCGCGGCGTTTTCCCAGGTAAGACTGCTATCGAGAATCAGGATTTCGTCTTGCCCGAACAGCCAGTCGGCGAACTGCTGCGCGGCGTCGCTTTGGCCGCTGCTGTTCAACGCGATACGGATGCCGCCGATCTCCAGATGGTTGGCGTCGGGCCGGGTCACGGTGAGGTTGGCGCCGCGAATCACCAGTTGATCGAAGGTGGGCGTGAGGCGGGTCAGGCTTTTCCACGAGGGCGTGGCTTCAACGGCAGCGAACTGCAGCGCGGGCTGACCCTGCGGGCCGTCGATGCGCACATCGCGCAGGGCGAACTGCGGCATCAGCCCGTGCCATTGCGTCTGGATCGCGCCGATATGCACCGGCAGCCCCAGCGCCTGGCTGCTGACCTGCTCGACCCAGGGACGGAACTGTTGCGCATTCGGCAGCACGGCGTAGCGCAAGGTCAGCAAGCCCGCGCCGAGCACGAAATACACCGTGAGCACGAGCAGAACAGCCGCCTCAAAGATGCGGGTGGCGGCGCGCAGCGAAAGATGGAGCAGAGACAAGGCGGATGCGCTGGGAGAAAAAGCGAAGTAGGAGCGAAACGTCGGAATCGATGGTAGTCAAACGCCATGGCGCTCCCTGCCGGAATGACCGGGATTTGCGCCGCGTCTTCGATTCCTGCGCTGGGGCGTCAGACACTGGCGAGGCCCGGTGCAGCCTTGTCTGCGCTGGCCTATGCTCCGCCCTCATCGCAGTTGCAGGATGGCCCCAATGGAGTTGTCGCAGTTTTCACGTTTTTATCGTCGTCATGTCGGCCGGTTCGACGAGGTGCTGGCCTGCTGGCCGCAGGGCATTCCCGCGCGGGGCGAGATCGACGCCGCCATTGCCACCTTGCACCAAGCCGGCGCGCCGCTCCCTACGGTATTGCGACGGGTGCGCAATGCGCTGATGCTGCGACTGATCGAATCCGATCTGGCGGGCGCGCCGCTGGAAGCCATCTGCATCGGTATCAGCGATCTGGCGGAAAGCGTGGTGGCGGCCGGGTTGCGCGCGGCGCATGCCGAGCTGCAGCCGCGTTTTGGCGCGCCGCGCACCGAGACCGGCGAGGCGGCGCAGTTTCTCGTGGTCGGCATGGGCAAGCTGGGCGGGCGCGAGCTCAATGTGTCGTCCGACATCGATCTGGTGTTCGTGTACGACGAAGACGGCCAGACCGATGGCGCCGTGCCTTTGAGCAACCGCGAATACTTCGGCCGCGTGGTGCGCGCCTTCGTGCCCTTGCTGTCGGACGTGACGGGCGACGGCTTCGTGTTCCGCGTCGATACCCGGCTGCGGCCCAACGGCGATAGCGGCCCGCCAGTGGTCAGCCTGGCCATGCTCGAAGAATATTTTCTGGTGCAGGGGCGCGAGTGGGAGCGGTTTGCCTGGCTCAAGTCGCGCGTGGTTTCGCCGCTCGACACGCCCCAGGCACAGCGCGCCGCGCAGGGGCTGGCGGCGGTGGTCGAGCCCTTCGTCTGGCGACGCTATCTCGACTTCGGCATGCTCGAAGCCCTGCGCGCGCTGCATCGGCAGATTCGTGCCGAGGCCACCAAACGCGCCGCCGCCCGGCCCGACAAAGCCAACGATGTCAAGCTGGGCCGGGGCGGTATTCGCGAAATCGAATTCACCGTGCAATTGCTGCAGGTGGTGCGCGGTGGACGCATGCCGCAGATTCGCGAAAGCGCCACCCTGCCCGCACTGCAACTGCTCGTCGCCCACGACCTGCTGCAGGCTGAAGCGGCCGAGCGGCTGGCGTCGAGCTACCGCTTTTTGCGCCGCCTGGAGCATCGCATTCAATACCTCGACGACGCGCAGACCCACAGCATGCCGTCTGAAGACGCCGACCTGCACGCCCTGGCCTGGTCGATGGGCTTCGTCGATGACGACGCCAGCCAGCGCGCTGGCTGCCCCAAGGGCTGCAAGCTGTTGCGCGAACTCGACAAGGTGCGCGAATTCGTCGCCAGCGAGTTCGACGCCCTGCTGCATAACGGTCCGCAATGCACCGGCTGCAGCAAGCCGCCAGAAAGCATGGACGCGGTGCGGCACCGGCTGGCCAAGGCCGGCTTGGCGCACGACGCCATCGTCGCGCGGCTCAAGGCGCTTGAAACCTCGCCGCGCTACAGCGCTTTGAGCGACACCGGGCGGCTGCGGCTGCTGCGCGTGCTCGACCGGGTGATCGGCATGGCCGCCGAGCGCGCCACCGCCGAAGTGTGCCTGACCCGCGTCATCGACCTGCTCGAAGCCATCGGGCGGCGCGAAACCTATCTGGCGTTTTTCGCCGAGCAGCCCGCCGCGCTGGCGCGGCTGTGCAATGTGCTCGAAACCTCGGCCTGGGCAGCCGATTACATCAAGCGCCACCCCGCCGTGGTGGACGAACTCATCACCCCACCGAGCGAGCGCTTCAACGCCGCGGACTATCGGCTCGGCTTGCTGCGACACCACGCGCAACTGGCGGAGCGCGGGCGCTGGGATGCCGGCGAGGGCATGGACTTGCTGCGGCAAGGCTTTCACGCCGAAATGTTCCGCACCCTGTCGCGCGATCTGGCCGGGCTCATCAAGGTCGAGCAGGTGGCCGACGAACTCTCCGCCCTGGCCGACGCCACCGTGCAACTGGCGCTGGAATGGTGCTGGAAGGAACTGCCGCAGCGCCACCGCGAACAGCCCGCCTTCGCCGTGATCGCCTACGGCAAACTCGGCGGCAAGGAACTGGGCTACGGCAGCGATCTCGACATCGTCTTTCTCTACGACGACAGCGCGGACGGGGCGCAAGAAATCTACGCCGCCTTCGCCCGCAAGCTGGTGTGGTGGCTCACCGCGCACACCGCCGCAGGCCGTCTGTTCGAGATCGACACCCGGCTGCGCCCCAACGGCAACGCCGGGCTGCTGGTCACCAGCGTCGAGGCGTTCGACGCCTACCAGCGCGGACGCGGCAGCAACACCGCGTGGACCTGGGAACATCAGGCGCTCACCCGGGCGCGCTGCTGCGCGGGCGATCTGGCCATCGGCGCGCGCTTCGAGGCCATCCGCACCGCCGTGCTCACCACCCGGCGCGATGCGGACGCGCTGCGCACTGAAATCCTCGCCATGCGGCAGAAAGTGGCCGACGGCCATCCCAACCCCAGCGGCCTGTTCGACGTCAAGCACGACGCAGGCGGCATGGTCGACGTCGAATTCGCCGTGCAGTATCTGGTGCTGGCGCACGCCGCCGACTACCCGCAGCTCACCGCCGACCTCGGCAACATCGCCTTGCTCGGCATGGCCGAGGCGCTGGGCCTGCTGCCCGCCGGGGTCGGCCGACCCGCGGCCGACGCCTACCGCGAACTCCGCCGCATCCAGCACCGCGAACGCCTGGCCGGGGCCGACGCCGCCCGCGTGGCCGCAGACACGCTGCAGGCCCAGCGCGCCGCGGTGCAGGCGCTCACCCGCGCGGTGTTCGGCGCGCAGCGGGTGGCGCAAGCGGCCGAGGCGTAGGCGAGTTCGGTTTGCGCCCCGGTCTTTCTGTTCAGGGTAGCTGAACAGAAAGACAGAATTTATCAATTTTCCTTACCTAAAGCCGCCCTTAGGATGACTCCTGCCGTCGGCTTATGCAGGGCGGTACTTTTATTGCGGCGGCCTGAGCAAGGTTTCGCAGGCTGCCGCTCCCCTTCGATCTGTTGCAGCAGACTTCCGTGCGAAAGCCCCAAGCCGATGAACTGGATTGATGTTGCCGTGCTGGCCCTGCCAGCCTTGCCCCTGCTGTCCGCTGCTCTGATTCCCTTGTCAACCGGGGGGCATCCACGTCGCGCGGCGCGCTGGAGCATCGGGTTCACCACGCTCACGCTGCTGGTGGCGCTGGCGCTCTTGGTGCAGCATTTGCGCAGCGCGCAGGGGCAGTCGCTGTTCGTCGGCGTGCAGAGTATCGGACTGCTGCTCGATCCGCTGAGTCTGGCCATGTCGGTGCTGGTGGCGGGCATCAGCCTGATCGTGCATGTGTATTCGCTGAATTACATGGCCGATGAGCCCGGTTATGTGCGCTTTTTCTCCCTGCTCGATCTGATGACGGCGACCATCCTGCTGATGGTCAGCGCAGGCGATCTGATCACGCTGCTGGTGGCGTGGTTTGCCGTGGGGCAGTTGCTGTATTTCCTGTTGGGGCACAACACCCAGCGCGAGGTCACCGGGCGCTACGCCTTCTGGACGTTCATCACCTACCGTCTGGGCGACCTACCTTTGGTGGGCGCTGCGTTGTTGCTGGTCAAAGCCTATGGGGCGTGGGATCTGCCCACGCTGTTCGCGCGCGTCGCCGCCGATCCGCATCTGCAACTGGGCGGCGTGGCCGTGGTGCCGGTGGCCGCTCTGCTGGTGGCTCTGGCGGCTTTTGCGCGCTCGGCCCAGTTTCCGCTGCACATCTGGCTGCCCTACACCATGGACGGCCCCACGCCCGTGTCGGCGTTGATGCACGCGGGCATCGTCAATGCGGGCGGCTTTCTGTTCAACCGCTTCGCACCGCTGCTGATCCACGCGCCGGACGTGTTGCACCTGGCTTTCGTCGTCGGCTTGGTCACGGCCTTGCTCGGCTCGGCGCTGATGCTCACGCAAAACGACATCAAGAAGTCGTTGGGCTACTCCACCATGGGCCAGATGGGCTTCATGATCATGGAGTGCGGCCTGGGGGCGTTTTCACTGGCGGTGTATCACCTCATTGCGCACGGTCTGTTCAAGGCCACGCTGTTTCTCGGCTCGGGCAATGTCATTGGCGACACCCGGCGCGATGACGGCGTGCCCGCCGATGACATCTACACCTTCGTGGTCGAACGGCGCCCGCTGCGTGCGGTGAAGGTGCCCTGGCTGCTGGCCGCGACGATCACGGTGCTGGTGCCCGCCGTGGTGCTCGGGCTGTCGCACTGGCTGGTGGCCGCCGACTTCTTCCACAAACAGGGCGCAATCGTGCTGCTGTTCTTTGGCTGGGTCACGGGGGCGCAGGTGTTTTTCTCCATCCACAAGCTGCCCAGCGAAAACCCGTGGCGTTCGCTGACCTTGATTTTTTTGTCTTTCCTCATCGTGGTCGTGGGCTACACCCTGATCGCCCACGCGTTTGAGACCTTCCTTTATCCCGATCCGGTGTTGCGCGACGCCACCTATGCCGCGGCGGGCATCAACCTGCTGGCTTTCGATCTGATGATCATTTTCTTCACTCTGGTGCTGGTCGGCGCCTGGCTGGTGACGTTTTATGCGCAATCGCTCGATCTGCAAGGGCGGCAGGGCACGCTGTGGAACGCCATTTATCTCAATCTCTACGCCCTGTTTTCGCGCGAGTTCTACATCTCCGACATCTACACCCAGATGTCGCGCGCCACGGTCGCGGCGTCCAAGCGGGTGAACGTCTGGCTGCGCTGGGTTTGAGGGGGAAGCGATGATCGAACTGCTGATCTGTGCCGTTTTGCTGCTGCCGCTGCTGCCTTTCAGCCTGGCGGTGAATGCTGCGCTCCAGGCCTTGCCCAACTGGCTGCGCGCGCTGCTGCTCATTGCCCTGCCGGTGGCGGGGGCGGTGGTGCTCGGCGGCGTGCCTGTGCCGACAGGTGCGTTGGCCCGCGTGATTCAGGTGGCCGCGGCGCTCACCGCGCTGTTCTATGCCTGGCGACTGCTGTCGGTGCGCGAACTGTTCGTTTGGGCGCGGCTGCAGGCCACCTCGGCCTGGGCGCTGATCTGGCTGGCCTGGCTGTTCGGGATGTCGGGTGAGCGCTTGATCGCTGTGGTGCTGGCACTGAGCCTGCCGGCTGCTGTGCTCACCCTGCTGGCCTGTGCGCTGCAACGTCGTCTGGGCGGCGCTTATCTGGGCCTGCGCGGGCGGCTCGGTGCGATCTACCCCCGCCTCACCGGGGCGCTGGTGGTGGCGCTGGTGGCGGCGCTGGCCGCGCCGCCGTTCCCGGGGTTTTTCGCCCTGCTGGCCGTGCTGCACCAGGTGTCGGCCGTTAGCGTGTTCATCGTGCTTGCAGTCTGGATTTTGTGGAGTTGGGCGGCTTCGCTGCTGTGGCAGCACAGTTTGTTCGGCGAGCCCTGGCCGCAGCCAGTCGGCACAGTCGATCTGTCGACAACGATGGCCGCCGTGTGGGTTTTGCTAGCGCTGGCGGCAATTTCTCTGGGTCTGATCGGGGGTTGGGTATGGTCGATGCACTGAATCTGGCGAAGCGCCTGCGGGTGCGCTCGACCGCCTATGTGGCGGGCGAACCGGTGCCTTATTTCTGGCCGATGCGCACCTTCATTCACCACAATCCGCTGTACGGGCTGGAGCACCTGCCGTTCGAGCAGGCGGTGCGCCGCGGCGCGGAGTTGTTTCACGCGCGCATGTTCCTGCCCCGCAGCAACTATCAGCACTGGCAGCGTGAGGGTAAGGTGCAAGCGCAGACGCTGGCCCAGGAAATCGAACGGCGCGCGCAGCAACTGCCCTCCGTGACGGGGATCGACTGGCCGCAATGGCTGCATGCCATGATGCAGGCCGAGCATGACCGTGATTTTGTCGTTCCCGGCGCGCTCTCGGCCGATGTGCACGCGGCCCTGCACGCGCAGACCGCGCCCCAGCAGACGGTCGATGTCGCCACGCTACTACCCGCCCTGAAACAGCGTCTGCACGCGCATACCCTGCCCGAGGCGGTCGATGCCTTGTGGGGCACCCGCCTGGCCGACGAGCTCGACGAACTGGTGATCAAGAGCTGTCTGGACTTTTTCGACGAAGACCAGTCGTCCTGGCGCATGCCAGGGCGCGAGCGCGGGCTGTTTGCGGCCTGGAGCGAAGTCACCCGGCGCAATGCCCGCATGTTTCTTCGGGGGCTGAACGTTCGGCGCATTCTCGACCGCGTCGAAGATGCCGAAAGCGCCGTGGTGCATGTCATGGAGCAAATGGGTGTCGACACCGAGGACTGGTCGGCCTATTTCACCCGCGAGCTCACCCGCCTGCACGGCTGGACCGGCTTCGTGCGCTGGCGGGCCTCGGCCAAGCATTACTACTGGGCGCAG
>NZ_NCKP01000140.1:0-1100 GCF_002282795.1 Thiomonas sp. 13-64-67 | reverse complement strand
GAGCAGCAGGGACATCAGTCCCAGCCAGGCCATGGCGCGCGTTGCGGCGTCGGGGATCTGATCGGCGGTCAACAGGTGGTTGCTGACCAGGGCCAGACCGCCAAAGCTCGTCCCCCACAGAATCAGGCTATGAGACTCCAGGCGCAGGCTACGCTGCCCGGCGCCCAGCATGGCGTGGATACTGTCGAGCTGCTGTGAGGCGATGGATGGCATGCGATCTCCCTGAATCACTCTGTTCCGCAGAGCTTAGTACTCTGCGAAACAGAGTGTCAAGCGGAGATTCGCCGAAGTCAGGCATTTTTCAGGCCTGTGAGCGCGTCGTCAAAGGCGCTGATCAGCGCATGCGCGTCGCTTTCGGTGTGCGCCGGGCTGGCCAGCAGCATGTTGTGGAAGGGGGTCAGCAGCACGCCGCGGTTGAGCAGCGCCAGCTGCAGCGCGGGTTCCAGCGCGTCGTCGAAGGCGGCGCGGGCCTCGCTGCCGTTGCGCGGGCGTTGAGGGGCGAACTGCACTTCGCAGCGCGCGCCGATGCGCGTCACCGTCCAGCGCAAACCGTGGTTCGCGATCACGCGTTCCAGCCCGTCGGCCACACGGTTGGCAATGGCGAACATATGAGCGTAGGCGGCCTCGGTCATCACGTCGGCCAGCATGGTGCGCATCAGTCGCAGGGTGAGCAGCCCCGCTGACAGGGTGGTGCCGATGCCGGAATGGCCCGGCGGCGATGCGGTCTTGACGGCTTGCATGCGTGCGCCGACTTGCGTTGTGAAGCCATAGGCCGCGCCGGGCGTACCCCCGGCGATGGGCTTGCCCAAGATGAGCACGTCGGGCTGCAGATCGTTCGCCCGGCAGTAGCCGCCGGGGCCGCAGGAGAGCGTGTGCGTCTCGTCCATCACCAGCAATGCGCCGTGCTCGCGGGTGAGCGCGCGCACGGCTTGGAGAAAACCGGGCTCGGGCAAGACCATGCCGATATTGGTGAGCACCGGCTCGGTGAGCACGCAGGCCACGTCGCCTGCGGCCAGCGCGGCCCGCAGGCCGTCGAGGTCGTTGAACTCGACCACGCGGGTGGTGGTGGTGAGGTCGTGGACCTGACCCAGCAGGCTGGG
>NZ_NCKP01000046.1:0-14690 GCF_002282795.1 Thiomonas sp. 13-64-67 | reverse complement strand
GCTGGAACGCGGCTGGAGCGTGCGTGTTCCCCCGCGGATTCTGGTGCTGCGCGGGCCGACCCCGCCGCTCAACGCCCTGACCTTCCCGGCCTTGACGCAGGAGGGCTTGATCGAGCAGGCGCTGCAAAACCATTGGCTGCGATGCGCCGGGACTGGCGCAGAAATCACTTTTGAGCAGATTCTCATCAGCGCCATTTGGTCGTCGGCGCTGATCGGCGAAGACCGCATCCGGCGAGTCGCCGCCGCGCTCAGGGCCAACACCCTTCGCGTCAGCCCAGATGGTCGCCGGGTTTGGACGGAGTGGACTGACCGCAGCGGCAACTGGCAGCGACATCTGTTCGATCCGTTCACCGCCCTGCTTGCGTTGCGCTGGCTCGACCAACGCCGCGACAGCCCGCCCCTGAGCGGAGAAGCCGACTCGCCCCCGTCTGTGGCACGTCCGATTTGGAAGGCGCTCAAACGCTTTCTGGATGTCCAGTCCCTGGTCTTGGACAGCTATACCGACTTCGTGCGCTGCGCCCAGGCGAAGTGGCACTATCGGCTGCCGCCGTTTCTGGCGCAGGCGGCCCGCGGTCTTGTCGCCAACGCCTGTCTGCCGCCGCACGCCTGGTGGCGTCTGTTGATGGGCCGGCGACTGGCGCCCGAGCCGATCCCGGTGCCGACGGTGGAGCGCACCGGGCCGGGCCGCGCCTCTGAAACATCCCCTTCGTCCGCTGCCATCGTCCCCCCATCCGAACTCCGTCGCCTGCTGCGCGCCGCGCCGCAACAGGCTCCGCATATCGTGCGCGTGCTGCGCAACTTCGTGCGCCAGCATGCAACAGACCGGGACCGGCTGGAAGGGGTCTTGGCCGGATGGCTGATCGGACTGTTGCGCCCTTCTGGCCGCAAGGGCATTCGCCTGAGTTCGGCGCACGAGCTACTTGCCCGAGTGGATCGCAAACTCGCTGCGGTATTGGGTACGCATCTTCCCGACAAGGTCGCAGACTGGGACGATGCCATCCAGTCCATCGTGCAGGCCACGGGGGAGCGTCATCGCAGCAACATCGCCACCGCACTCCAACAGCTCGACACCTACGTGCGCGCCCACAAACGGTGGGATAGCCCGGCGCCCGACCTGGACGAGGGTGTGGGTTCCAGCGTCGACGCCCAACTGATCACCGAATCAGAGTTCGTGTCGGTGCGGCAAACACTGCGGCGCAGCGCCCAGCCACGCCACTGCCAGGCGGCGGCGATCCTGGGCTATCGTTGCGGTCTGCGACGCACGGAAATCCGCGGGTTGCGCTGGATCGATGTGCAATGGCGCCCGCAGCCCCTGCTGTTCGTGCGCAGCCATGCCGGACGCGCGCTCAAGCGCGACAGCGGCCGCCGTGTGCTGCCGCTGAGCGCGTTCTGCACGCAGGAGGAACTGGATCTGCTGCGCCTGATCCATGCGAAAACGGAGCGACTGCTGCAAAACCGCCCGGACTTCAGGGACACGGCCTTGTTCCTGCCCGATCCGCAGGCGCCGGACCAGCCCCGACCCGAGGAGTCCCTGTTCAACCCGGTGCAAGCGGCGATGCGCGCGGTCTGCGGGGAACCGTCGCTGCGATTCCACCACCTGCGGCATAGTGCGGCCAATGCGCTGCTCGCCCAGTTCATGGACGACCTCACCCCGGGAGCCGCCGCCCTGCTCGGCTTGAAACCCGAGTCCATTGCGCCCAAGCGCCAGGCCCTCCTCGGACTGGGCGAAGCCCAGCGCCCTTTGTTGTGGGCTGTGGCCGCCTTCATGGGGCACGCCACGCCGCAAACCACCTTGGGCAGCTATGTGCATCTACTCGACCTGCTGCTGGGTCTGGCGGTGCAACATGATGCGTCATCACCGCCTTCGAAGGTCATCGCCTGGTTGGCAGGCTCCACGGTCAATCAGGTGGACGTGCTGCACCACCGGCGGTACCCGCGCAGCAGTTGGGTCGTTCGCAGCGCACACTGGGTTAAAAAGTTAGCCGCGTCCTCAGCCCACGCGCAGTCCCTGCCTTGTCCCTGGCCCGCGGAGCCCCCGTCTGGCGTGGCGCCCAGCGCTGGCCAGCCCTCTCCGGTCGAGTCGGCGCTGATGAGCATCACCGATGCGTTGGCCTTGCTGGCTGCTTCACGCCGCGATCCCTATGACACGGAGTCGGTGCGCCAAGTCAGCGATACTCTGGCACAGCGCATCCATCAAGTCACGGAGCGGTGGGCGCAGTTGCGCGGTACCAGCCCGGCACGGCACCAGCGAACCGAACGCCCTGTCGCGCCGATGGTCGTCGGTCATTTGCGACTCGAACGGCCTCGCACGCTCAAGCAACTGCGCGCGCGGGCGCTGCGCACCACGGCCCAGGCCATGCTTGAGGCTTTGCGGCAATGGTGGCGGACGGATGCGGCAGCGGCCGAGCAGGCGCTGAGCCTGCACTGGCGCTTGCACGACAGCGATGATCATGCCGTGGCGTTCACCGCACTCGAGGATGCCCGGCGGTGGAAACAGATGCTCGATACCCTGTCGATACACTCCCCAGCGCTCCAAGCCCACGTGCTGTCATGGCAGCTCCGACCCGCGTTGCGCAGTGCGCACACGGCAACCGAGCAGGTACATCATTGGGCGACGGCACTCGGTGGCCCTGTGACGATCTCGGTCCAAGCAGCGCGGTCATTCCACCCCTCACATCCTTCGCCGCCGGATGGGCAGTTGCGCGTGATCGATGGCGCGCACGGCAAGGCCCGTCCTGGCGGGCTGATCGCCGCGCTGGATGCCGCCGCTTATGTGATGACTGTTTCCATTCTGGTGAGGAAAGGGCCTTAGCCGGTACGCGATCTGGCGCTGGGGATTTGTGGACAGTCGGCTACGCCGATGCCCGCCTGCGCTGGCGCCCCCCCGTGGGCGGCCCGTGGACAGCCTGCCGCCTGCCCACCGCCCGTCCACCGGTCGGCGGCTGCCCACAAGTTCCACAGCGCCCCGCCACCTCATTCCATTCCCAAACCCGTGCCATCCCGTGTTTTACGAACGCCCTCACACCAGTTCGGGCGCGGCCACCCGATAGGGTCGCCGTCCCAAGTGCTTGTGATAGGCGCCCCAGCCTGCCCCGTTGGGCAGTAGTCGCTGCATCAGATCGTCGGTGCCGGAGAGCCGGTCGGCCAGCGAGAGCAGTTCCGCTTCCGGGGTTTGCGGCTCTCGCAGGCCCATCCACGCCGGGGCATGCGCAACAGCGGCCAGAATGTGCAGCAGCGCCATCTCGTGTCCGGCAGGCAGGCGGATGCGCCAGCGGGCGATGGCGCCGGCCACCCATTCGATGACGGTGGTGCGATGACCAATGAGTCGCCCGCGGTCGCTCATCCCCCAACTGCCATCGGCACGCCGCCGATATTCTTCCGCCTTGCCGGCGTCGTGCAACAGCGCAGCCAGCACGGCCAGATCCCGGTCGACATACGCCCGGTCGGACGCCAGTGCGCGCACCTGCTCGGCCACTTCGACGGTGTGGCGCAGATTGCCCGCTTCGTCGTGATGGTGTCCTTCCATCGAAGACGGGCCGGTACAGAGCCGACGAAACCGCTCTGCGTCCCAAAAGAGGGCGTTGAGCAATAGGCGGTGGGAAACCGGCAAAGCCTCCCACAGCCGGTGTGCGCGCTGCAGTAGCGCAGGCTCCACCCGCCATCCGGGCAATGCGGTCTGGAACAATCCCAGCTCGGCCACGGGCCGCTCCAAGACCACCAGCCGCGCGATGGCCAGGCAGCCGTTCTCGCTGCGCCCGGGGCCGCTCCAGCGCGGACTGACCAACACCCCGCTGCGCAGCCGGGCATCGAGTTGGCCGGCGGACCAGCAGGCTTTGAAGCTGGCCTGGGTGTGAAACAGATGGGCCGTGTGATGCAGACATCCGGTCGCATCGGCTCGGCTGTTGACGCTGGCCAGCCGGTAGATCTGCGGCAACATCGGCAAGTCGCTGGGACAGGGGTGCGTGGGATCAGTCATGTTGGGCTCCTTGTGCGGCGGCGGGCAGGTTCTGCGTCACGTCCACACGGGCCATGGCCGTGGTGAGCAAGCGCTCGAACGCCGAGCCATCACGACGGGTCAGGTTGGGGACGTAGCGGCTGTAGACCTTGAACAGCATCTCGGTGGAGGTGTGTCCCATCTGCCGGGCGATCCATTCGGGGTTCTCGCCGGCGGCCAGCCAGAGGGTGGCGGCCGTATGCCGGGTCTGGTAAGGGCGCCGGGGCGTGTAGCCGAGATAGCGCAGCAGCGGGTACCACACGCGCTTGGTGACGTTGTTGTGATCCAGCGGCTGGCCCTGGCGGTTGCAAAACACCCAGTTCTTCAGAGGCCCGGTTCGCGCAAATTGCCTTTGGAGGGCATCGAACACGATCTGGCTCATCTGCACGTCACGGTTGGACTCGATGGTCTTGGTCTCGTCTTCCTCCCCCGCCACGAGGGTTTCGCGGATGAGAATGAGGCGGTGCGAGAAGTCGACGTACTTCCACTTGAGCCCGTCGATCTCTCCGGTGCGCAGTCCGGTAAAGAAGCGCACGGTGTAGTAATCACGGAAATCCTCACGCGCGGCCGCGAGCAGCGCCTTGACCTCGTCGAGGGTGAAGGGCTGCACGTCGCTCTTGGCGACCTTGAGCGGCTTGATGTTGTAAAACGGACAGGTAAACTGGTAGCGGTCGGAGGCTTCAAAGAGGATTCCGCGCAGGATGTTCATCACTGCGTTGATTCTGCGGGGTGACAGGGTTTCCTTCTTGCGGCCCGGAGCTTTGGCGAGTGAGGACCGAAAGATCAGAATCTGTTCCCGCGAGATGCTTCCGACTTCCTGCTGCCCGAAGTGCGGCAACAGGTGCACCGAGACGATGTCGGCGACCGTGCGCTGGTAAGAGCGCCGCCATTGCACGGCGTTCTCGGCTTGCCATTGCTGCGCGAAATCGGCGAACAGTGGGGTTGGAGGAATCGCTGCCGCCGTAAACGTCGCTGTGGTACTCGGCGGGGCCGACGTTGCGGATGCTATTGCCGATCGGGTGCTAAATCCTGCTTTCGGGAAATAGGCGCCTGGATCAAACGTCCCAAGTTGCATATCGCGTTGGATTCGTGCAGCAAGTCGCTCCAACTTCTTCCGGTTCTCTTTCGTGTCCTCCATGGACGTCTGTTCACGGTAGCGCTTGCCGCCGTGCCGGAAGTCCAGAAAGAGCTTGCCCGTGTCTGGGCGGACTCGGATGTTAGGCATGACACACGCTCCCGTCTGCCATCCGAATCGCCGAAGACTCGCCCGACAGCGCGTTGAGGTCTTTTTCGATCTGCTCCCAGATGTAGAGGATCTTGCGGCGCCCGAATGGGCGCACGTAGTGAATGCCTTCAAGCAGCACGGAGTCCTTGAGACGTTCGCGGATTGTCCGCGCGTCGTACTTGATCCGGGCTGAAAGCTCGTCGGTGGTGAGATAGGTGCACATCGTGTTGCTCTCCTAGTAAGATGCGTTGAAGGTCGGATTCACTCCCCATTGCTCGGAATGATCTCCTGGAGACCATTCTATGTCGTTGTAGATCTTTTGCAAGCCAAAACGATCTCCCTGTTGCAAAAATGATTCGCTGGAGGTCATTGTGATCAAATGCAGACTCTCTTCACTGCTGGGCGACCGCAAACTCAAGATTGCGGACGTCGCGCGCGACACCGGGATCAACCGCGGAACCTTGACGCGCCTCTATCACGAGACTGCAGAGCGGATAGAGCTCGATGTGCTGGACAAGCTTTGCGAGTACTTCGGGTGTGAAGTGCAGGATTTGCTACGGCACGAGGCCGGAACCTCGGCGCGATAGCCCACGAGGCCAGATGCGCTTTTTCGCATCCCCCACTATGACCCAGATAAGGGGGTGCGCCGCGAGGCCATTCCGGCGCCGAATCTTGGCGCCTGCCGCAGCTTTAGATCGAAATGGATAGGAGACAGCGCAGCGCGCGACTCAATGCAGATGGGGCCCCGGCGGAGCGGTCTCGCTTGTGCTCCCGCAACACTTCTTGAACTTCTTCCCGCTGCCGCATGGGCATGGTTCGTTGCGGCCGACTTTCGACGTGGCGCGCACGGCGGGAGTACGCTGCCGCCCGAATCCGAAGTCATCCTCGACGATCCCTGCAGGCACCGCCTGCCGCCGTTCTTTCCAGAAAGCGTGAATCTTGATTAGCGTCGGTGCGACGGCCTGCATCCACAGCTCGGCATTGCTTTCATTCTTCGTGGAGTTGATGCCCGTCTCCGTACCCAGTCGTAGGAAAGGCGTCACCCAGGTTGGCTGAATCACCCATAAACCCGCCCAGGCCTCACGGTCGAACTGCGTGCCCAGCAAGAACCCTTCGCACCATTCGGCGGCGCCCCATTGCGCGCCACGCCAATAAATGGGCTCGAACGCAGCCGGGTCGGTCAAGAAGGTTTGAACAATGCCATTCAGAAAACGCATCAGCAGACCCATGATGCGATTGGCCTGATCGAGATCAGCGAATACGGCCTCCTCCTGCCCTTCGTCGGCATCCCACACCCAGGGCAACCACTGCGATGGCATCACCACGCGCGGGCCGATGAGGATGGCCGTCAGATACCCCTCCAGCATGGACAGATCCATCGACCGATCCTCCATATCGGGCTGAGCCAGAAAATCGCTGAGCTCGTCGAGCTCTTCGGCAGTCAGGGCTTGGTTGAGATCGGTCATGGAGATAGCTTTTCAAGGTGTCGTCGAAGGCATGCGTTACGGCTTCGTCGCCAAATAGCCCTTCGCGGGAAACACCGTCACAATGGAGGCGGTGCCCGACGGACACTCTTGCGGGTTGTTGGTATAGGTCACCTGACCGTTCACGACGCATTTCAGCAGTTTGTCGCCCGCCGCGATGAATGGGCGATTTTGAACTGGCGGCGTTTGCGGGGTCGCAGCCGTGTGGGCGCTTGGGTTGACGGGCGCAGGGGCGACGGCGGTCGCTGGACTGGGGATCGGCCCGCTCTGGGGCGCGTGCCCGTGCAGCGGCCCTGTGGTCGTCTGAAACGTCTTGATCGACATCCCCAAGGCAATGATCGAGATAACGAACCAAGCCACCGCCATCCACGGAATCGGCTTCACGACCCAACCTCCTGACGCGCAGACAGCGTATGCCCGCACCGTGTGCACGACCAGAACCGGCTTGCATTGGTGGAGTTGGTTCTGAGCGTCATTTTCGTTCCGCACTGTACGCAGGTGGGCCGCCAGAACTCGCCCTCCGTGGCCACCGCCAGCAAGCGTTGCTGCACTTCAACGGGCTGCGCCAGAATGCGGGCCAGCAGCCCCCTGCCATCCACCCACACGATGTCATGCCGGGCCGCCAAATCCACCGCGCCGGGCAGGAACGAGGACGAGGTGATGAACAACGCCGTGCTGACGCCATGATCGGTTTTCAGGCCCAGGAATTCGCGGATCGGCACTTCACTGATCTTTTTCCTTGACCAGTTCTTGCATTGCACGATGCCGATCAACTGCGATTTGGACGCATCGCTATAGAGCCGGATGTCGATGCCGCCATCCGCACCGAACGCCTGCGATGCGGTGAACCATCCCTCCTGTTGCAGCAACGCCTCGCACAGCGCTTCAAAGCGCCGCCATTCGATCAGATCGAACACGGCTTGCGTCCATGCTGTCGGCCGCGCAACGGCGGCCTCCGCCCGCTCGGGGGGACGCCAGCGGTCGCGCAGGTCATCGTCGATCAATACGTCTGCGGGTTGACTGGATCTGTGTTTTGAGGGGGACCGACGGCTCCCGAAGCTCGGCTCGACAGGCTTCCAGCTCAAATCACCGCCCCGTCGGGTGGACATTGCCTGCAAGCCAAGGAGGAAGGCGCCGAGAGCGACGGCCAGCCACGCCCAGGGACGCAACGCCATGAACATGAGCGCCAAGGGACTGTTTTGCAAAAAATTCAGCGCAAGCAGCCCGCCCCCGCCGATGGCGAGCAGCGTGAACCCCATTTCACCGAGGCTTTTACTCTTACGGCGGCGTGCCATCGTCAGCCCCCAATCTTGGCTTCGAGCTGTTTCGCCACGTCCCGCCCCTGATCATCGCGTTCGACGGCGAACAGAAACAGGCAGCGCCCCACGCTGCTGCGCTCCCATTGCTCACCGGCCAGTTTTTTCTCGCGCGAGTCGTCGTTGGTCTTGTAGGGCTCGCCCTTGTATTCCACGACGAGAATGCGACCGTCAATGAGTTCGGCCACAAAGTCCGGGTAGAAGTAATCCGTGGCGGTCGGGAGCCAGAACGAACATTGCGGCTGGCGCTCGATATTGCGCACCCAGAACTTCACCAGGCGGTGCGCGTCGATCAACTGGGCGCAGCGGAACTCTTCGGCTTCCTTCCCGCCGGGGGTCTTCTCCCGCAAGTCGTGAATCACCGGGTAGAAGTGCTTGTCGAATTGGTAGCTGCCCCGGTACGCATTCCTGGCCGGATATTGCCCGAGCTGGAAGCGAAAGCTGTGCGGCGCGGCTTGTTCTGTTGGCGGCACAGTCATCTCCGGCAGTCGAAGCTGGAACCCCTGCGCCACGGCATATTGCCGCAGGCGTTCGATTTCGCGCTCGATGGCCTGCGCCAACTGGAACCGCGCCCGCACCAGCGCGGTGAGGGTCATGCGCCGGTCGTGCAGCAGGTGCTGCACCATGCGCAGCAAATAGGCCTGCAATTGCGGCTGCGACACATCGGGCTGGCGCAACTCCCGATCCAGCCACGCCACCAGGTCGTGCTCGGACACATGGCTGGGGGCATCGTCGAGGTGAAGCTGCGCGGTGTCGATCTTGCGGTATTCAACGCGGGCGGCGTTCACGTCGATCTGGAAGGTGTTCACCGTCTCGGTGAGGTTGAACCCGGCCAGTTGGGCGGGCTGCTTCGCCAGATTCCAGTCGCCCAGCCCGGTCAGCGTTTCTCGTTCCACCGTTTCCAGGTGGCCGTCCAGGTTCAGACAAAGTTGCGGAATGGGGATGAAGGTCGCGCCCAATTGCGCCGGGGCGCGCATCGCCTGGCGCAGGGCGCGGAAGTCGTCGAACTGATCGCGCACCTTGTCGCGTTCCTTGGCGGGGACGGTGTTCTCGAAGAAGGCTTGCGCCTGCGCCAGCGTGTCCGCGTTGACATCGCCGCGCAGAATCACCGTTGCGCCCAGCGAAGTTGGGCGGATGTCCACGGCCTGCCGCAGCGGTTCCGGCCAGTGCTGGGTGTCAGGCGCTTGCGAAACCTGCAGCATGAAGTCAGGAATCGCGTTTGGCGCCCTGCCTTGTCCCCCTTGCAAATCGAGTGAGCCCTGCGGCAGCAAGGCGGCTGCCGCCTCGAAACGCTCGAAGCCCATGTTCTGCACCATGCGGTCTTTGAGCGTGGACGCCGCCTGGGCGAAGTTCTCGGCAATGATGTGGGCATAGGCCTTGTTCAGCGCCTCCTGCTGGCGGGAGCGGGCATAGGGCATGCGCAGCACGCGGCCAAGCAACTGCTCCACGTCCTTGGCCGAGTTCACCGATTGCAGCGAAGCCAGCACATAGGCAAAGGAGCAATCCCAGCCTTCCTTGAGCGCTTCCACGGTGATGACGTAGCGAACCGGGCAAGCGCGGTCGAACAGGTCGATGCCGTCGAGTTCCTTTTGCGCGCCGGTGGCCACCGCGATCTGATCTTCGGGAATCTTTTGCTCGTCGATCAGGTACTGGCGCACCACCTCCACCGTGGCCTCATTCCCTTTGGGCGCCGCCTGAATCAGGACGATGGGCCGAATGTAGTCGGGCTCGGCCTGCGCCGTGGTCTCCAACTGGTCGCGGGTGCGCATGGCGTCGGCCACACAGTCGCGCCAGCCTTGCGGATGCTCGGCCAGCACGATGGGCAGCTTGATCATCTGCTCGGCCTTGAGTTCCTGGGCGCTGACATGGTGCAGCACGTTGTTGCCGGGAACCGGCGTGGCGGTGAGTTCGATGATGCAACTGGGATTCACCCGCCCCAGCGTCTGGAAGAATCGCTCGGTGCGGTTGTTGTGCGCCTCGTCCACGATGACCACCGGGCGCTGCAGGTGCAGCCAGTTCGCCACGGAATACTTCACCCTCCCCACGTCTTTCTCGGTCAGGTAGGGTTGGCTCAGCAGATCGGCGGCGGTGACTTTCTCTAGCCCCTGCGTGAGGTGCGGCGGTAGGTTGTCGAAGTGCGGCGCCAGTTCCTCGAAGAAGGCGTACACATTGCGCTGCGCGGTGTTGCTGACGTTGAAGCTCTGAATGGTGGCCACCACTACGATGGCCGCCTTGCCCACGTCCTGCGGGCTGAGGGTTTGCAGGCTGTCGAGGTCGCACACTTGCACGCGGTCGCCGAAGGCGTGGGCGAGCGCCTGCCGGTAGGGGTGGCGCACATTGGTCAGGGCTTCGAGGGTCTGGGTGCGGATGGTGTCGGAGGGGGTGAGCCACAGCGTCACGGGGGCATCGGTGTCGAGCAGGGTACGCGATGTGGCGGCGATGCAGTGCGCGGCCAAAAGTGTCTTGCCGCCGCCGGTGGGGATGCGCAGGCACACGGCGGGGGTGTCACCGAAAATCGGCTGGTAGGCCACGGCCCGTTCCTGCCCGGCCAGGGTGGCGGCGAAGGCTTGCGCCACGGGCTGGCTGCGGCAGCGCTGCAAAAACGCGGTGAGCGCATCAAGGGTTTGCTGCTGGTAGGTCTTGAGGGTGAGCATGACAGTCAGCGCATCTTGATGTCGTAGGGAATCTGCTTGAAGGTGATGCCCTCGGCAGCAAGCCGCGCCGGGCCAAGACGGCTGCTTTCGCCGTAGATCACCTTCGGGCCGGGATGCGCGGCGAGCGCCTGCAAGTGCTGCAGGACGGGATGGGTGAGCACATTGCCGCCATCGGGCCTGCGGTCGCCCAGAATGCCGTTGTAAAGCAGGTAGTAGGCCGTGCCGTTGTGCATGCCCAGCAAGGGCGAATCGAAGTCCTGCGCGCCGGGCTCGCCCACTTCGAGGTGCCAGACATAGGCGGCCAGCGTGGCAAAACGCACGGCGGCGTTGATGTGGCCGTGGGCGTCGAACGCCGTCTCGCCCAGGGTGTAGAAACGAAAACCGCCGCCGCCCTTCCAGCCGACCGCCTCGCTGATGCCGCCCTGTTCGCCGTCGATGACCTTTTGCAGGCGTGGGATGCAGTGGGTGCGGGCGTGCTCGCCCATTTCGATGCCGATCCAGCGACGGCCCATCTTTTGCGCCACGGCGGCCGTGGTGCCGGAGCCGAGGAAGGAGTCGAGGATGAGGTCGCCGGGGTTGGTGGCTATATCCAGCATCCGTTCGATTAAGCGCTCTGGCTTTGGAGTGCCAAAGACGTTCTCGGAATCGAATGCCAATACCTCCTTTTTGGCCTCCTGGGTATGGCCAACTTCTTCGTGAAGCCAGATCGTTTGTGGAACAACCCCAGATCTCACATCCGACAAAAATCGCTTAAGGCGTGGCTGGTTGTTCCCTGAACTGCCCCACCAGATGCGGTTGTCTGCGTCGAGTTCCAGAAACTTTTCCTTTGCTATTGTCCAATAGCGACCTGGGGGTGGCCCGCTGATAACTCTTCCCGTTCGGCTCGTCACGCTGTAGGTGCCAAGGGAATAGAAGTTTCTTGCAGAAAGATCGCTTGAAGTCCATACGCCCCGGGGATCGTTATCAGGATTTTTGTATGTTGAATCGGCCTTGGCTGTGCGCCGCAAGAGATTCCTGTTCCAGGACTGTTTGGCCTTGGCATAGGACAAAACGTGGTCGTGCGAATCGGACAAGTGAACGGCAGTGCTGTTCGGCGAGAAACGCTTCTGCCATATGACGTTTGAAACAAAATTGTTTCGCCCAAACACCTCATCCATCAACACCTTGAGGTAGTGCGCTTCGTTGTCGTCGATGGTCACCCAGATCGAGCCGTCCTCCGCCAGCAACTCGCGCAGCAGCACCAGTCGCGGGTACATCATCGACAGCCACTGGCTGTGCTCCAGCTTGTCGTCGTAATGCTCGAACGCGCTCTGGGTGTTGTAGGGCGGATCGATGAAGATGCACTTCACCCGGCCCGCATAGAACGGAATCAGCGCCTTGAGCGCAAGCAGGTTGTCGCCCTGGATCAGCAGATTGTCGGCCGCGTCGCCGTAGGTCTGTTGTTGGTGGAGCAGGTGATAAGGCACGTCGCGCGACGTTTCCTTGGCCTGGTTTTTGTTGACCCAATCGAGAAATGGCATGGGGTGGTGTGTTGTATGAAGGCGTGCCGCCAATGGCTACGCCGCGAGCAAGCGTAGCAAGTCGTCCAGCGTAGGTTCTATTTTTCGCCCGACTTGCAAGGCATCAGCGCCGAAGTAAGCGCTTTTCCTGCGCCCGCTTTTGTACCGCGATGCTCCATCCGGTATCGGTATCGAGCAGCGCAGCAACCTGGTCGAACTGGTGAATGCGCTGGCGGATGGCGTAGTCCACCACATGGCTTGCGCCTTTGCCGTGGGCGCAGCGCACGGTCACACGCAAACCGCTGCCGCGTTGCACGTACAGCGCCTTGACGTGCTGCAAAAAGGCCTGTTCGGTTTCGCCCTCGCCGACAAGGAGCAGGGTGCGGCATTGGGGGCGATTCAGATGTCGCGGCGTCATTACAGATTGGGCACCGCGCCAAACGCACCGGCCATGTATTTGCCGTACAGGCTGACATCGCTGCGCACGCCGCTGATCTGATCGAGCCGCAGGGCGGTGCTTTCACAATCCGCGTTCTTCTCCACCAACATGACCTGATGTTTATCCAGCAGGTTCAGCACTTCGATGGCGTGGCTGGTGAACACCAACTGGGCGTTATGCGGATTGGTCCGCTGACTGGCAAAGAGATCGAGAATCGCCGCCAGCATGTGGGGATGCAAGTCGCTCTCGAATTCATCGATCACCGCCAAGCCGCCCTTGCTGAGAGTGGGTAGCAAGAAGGAGAGCAAGGAGAACGCGCTCTTGGTGCCGTTGGACTCCAGGAAAAAGGGCAACTCGAAATCCTGACCGTGACTGGCATGGCGACCGTAGGGCATCCAGACCTTCTGTTTGACGTCAGGGTTGAGCAGGTTCTGCGCGACTTCGGACTCGCGGATGCTCAGTCCAGAAAGGCCCAGATCCCAGCCACAGAGCAGACTTTCCATCTGCTCGCGCAGAGGCGGGTTCTCATAGAAGTTCTTGCTGGCCTGCAACACGGCAAGATCGCCCGTCTGGACACGGCCCACCATGTTCACGTTGCTGCTGACGATAGGTGTGGCGAGCTTGAGCGCCAAGGGCACGCCGTATTGCGCAGCCCAGGCAATCAGCGAGACATTGGGCCGCGCTTCCACCGCCTTGCCGTGGTCGAGACCAAAGTCCTGCTGCCGCACGACGTAAGCCGCTTTGGCTTCGTCCCAGTCCCGGATGTAGACATAGCGAAAGCGGTCATGTTTGCGGTACAGCGCTTCGTGCAGCACCCGCTGCGGGGTGCAACGCAGAACATAGCGCCACAGCTCACCCTTGATCTCGGCGGTGCATTCCAATTCCACCGGCTCGGCGTTGTTGGCGAAATGCGGCGACACCGGAATGGGGGCTCCCGGCTGCGTTTGCTGGAACGAGGCACTCAGAAACCAACCCAGAAACGCCAAGGGCTTGAGCAACGCTGTCTTGCCGGAAGCGTTCGCGCCGATGACGCCCAGCACCTTGGACACACGCTGACCGGCAGCGCTGGTCGCCATCCAGTCGGTGTGGGGAACGCGCTGATTGACGACGAGATCAACCTCGACACGATCCAAGAAAGACTGGAAATTGGTCGCCGCATAGCTGTGCAGCATGGGGTGGGCTCCTATCTTTAATTTCACACGATATTTCGTGTGAAATCAATTATACCCGGCCATTATGCCTTGTCGATAAGGCCATCGAGATTCGCCCGAGTTTTAGAGCGCCCCAGGTCGCCACCGGCATCACAACTAAAGTAGGGGGTGGGTTTGATCGATCGGCGCATGTATTTCATGCCATCCCGTTCGAAACTCCGTGCCCAATTCAGGGAAGCTCATGTTGACCGAAGGTCATAACGCGCGTGCAAGGCGCCTTGGTTTGGGCACGAGATGGGCACGGATTGGGCACCGTGCCCAAAATGCCGCAGGCAAAAAAAAGCCAAGAACCGCTAAGTCCTTGGCTTCATGTTGACGCCGCTCAGGATCCGCTTGTGTCGCGACTCTTCCCAGACGCATCCCGGGTGAGCTCGCTGCGCGGATACACAGTCGAGCTGTAGGCCGGTCTCGGGTCTTGGTCAGCTCCACTAGGACGAACAGACCGACGACCAGCAAAAGCCAGGTTCCACCCACGATCAGTCGCGACGTGCGTTTGCGGCGGCGTTCGCAATGGGGGCTTCGCTCAGCGAACTCTAGCGGATCAAGGCCTTTGTGTTGGCGCCGATGCCGATTTGAGCCATGCGCCGGGTTTGCGGTGAGCCGGTTGGAGGGCGACGAAATTCAAGCCTGACGCCGCGCGCAGCTCGTTTTCCATGGCCCAGTCGCCGATCGGCATGTGGCTCAAATCGGCATCGGCGCCAACAGTCTGCGTTCAGGCACCCTTCGGGATTGAGCTAAGGGCTGTAGCTGGGCAGATTGATCGTCAAACCGAATGCGTGCGACGACATCAACCATCTCATCGACCAGCAGATCGCGCGCATTCATCATCAGGTCGAATCGCTGCGCTTGCTGGAGCAGCAGTTGCACG
>NZ_NCKP01000139.1:0-1180 GCF_002282795.1 Thiomonas sp. 13-64-67 | reverse complement strand
CTGGAAGACGCGCGCTCTGCGGGAAGAAAAAACGCTGACCGAGCTCATCATGGAAGCGATGAAGCCATACTCACATGAAGATGTGAGTGCATGAAGATTAGTGTTGGCACGCGGTATTGCATCCATCCCGATGAGTGCACTGGCTTTGCCGTCCGTTCTGCAGTAACTTTCACACCATGAACGCTGTCCTATCCCCGATTGAATCCGAGTTCGCCACACAGGAAGAAGCCCAGGCCCATGACGCCTGGTTTCGTCAGCGCGTCCTGGAAAGCCTGGCCGATACACGACCTGCGGTGCCACATGACCAGGCGATGGCCCGAATCCATCAAGTGATCGCCGATGCAGCGGCGCGCCGCCGGTCAACAGACGCCAGCTAGGCATGCTGCCAATCTACTGGAGGGAATCCGCCCTCGAGGAGTTGGCCGCTATTGCCACGTTTATCGCGCTGCGCAACGAGGCTGCAGCCATCTCGCTGACTGAACAGATTGAACTGGCCGTCTCAGCCGCAGCAGCCCATCCTTATCTATACCGTGCCGGGCGCGTTTCAGGCACGCGCGAGCTGGTCGCGCATCCCAACTACATCGTGGTGTACCGAGTCACAGATCGGGTGGAAGTCTTGAACGTGCTTCACGCTAGGCAACGCTACCCGCGCTGAACGGCATCCACACTGCGCCTACTCCCGCGCGAACGGATCGGCTTGCAGGATGAGTTTTTCCAGCACCTCGGCCCGCGTGGCTTGGCGGCGGATGCCCAGCTCGGTGAGCCGGTCTGTGGCTTGCGGCGAGAGATACACCGTCACCGCCACCAAGGCCGCGTTGCGCGCCTTGGCCCGTTTTCTGGCCGCATAGCGGCGTGCCCGCTCCGCATCTGACAGCGGTTCCCGCACCTCGCCCTTACGCGGCCTTCCAGGGGTCTGCGGAGGTGGCGGAGGCGCCTTGCGCGTCTGCGCCATTTACCCCGCCTGCCGGGCGGCGGCACCCGCTGCCAACTGCTGCGCCGCCAAGTCCCGCAAGGCCGAAGTCTGCGCCTGCGCAATGACGTGGCCCTGTGCTGCCGCCTTGTGCAGCCACATCATCGCCAAATTCTCATCCCGCTCGATCCCCAGCCCCTCGCGGTAGCAGCGATACAGCCAGTGCATCGCCTCCGGGTCATCCTGACGCGCGGCCCGCTGAAAGAAGGC
>NZ_NCKP01000045.1:0-20427 GCF_002282795.1 Thiomonas sp. 13-64-67 | reverse complement strand
GCCGAGCTTGCGGTAGGCGTCGAGCAGATAGTCGATCTCGTCATCCGACAGCGCCAGTCCCTGCTCCACATTGGCACGCGCGAGCGCCGCGCGGCCGGCGTCAAGCGTGCCGGAGAGCACGTCCACGTGCTGCAGCGGCTGGGGGGGCAGTTCGGAAAAAAGACGCTCCAGCTCGCTGCGATGCAGCGCCACGGTTTCGGTCATGCGGTCATGCAGCAGGGCGGCGAGCTGAAGCAGTTCGGCCTCGGTCAACGGTTTGGCGGCGCGCAGCAGCCCGCTCTCCGCCTCAAGGCGGTATTGCACCGTGCGTTCCACCCGGTGCACTTCGGCGCCGCACAAACGAGCGATGTCGGTGGCCTTGGAAGCCCAGGGCGAAAGGGTGCCCAGGCGCGGCATGACATACAGGCTCTGACCCTGCGCGGGACCGGCGTAAGGATCGCCATAACGCAGCAGGCCTTCGAGTTTGTCGTGAAGCGCGGGAGTCGGGGCGGCGTCGAGCGCCACCGCATGCACATAGCGGGCATGGATACGGCGCACGCGATCGGCGATCTCCGGCGCGGTCTGGCGCAGGCGGGCCTGCAATGCGTCCTGACGATAGGCGGACAAGGCGCTGGCGCCTTCAAAAAAAAGGATGTGCATGCGGGAAGCCTGAACGGGCTGGGCGGGGTGGGAGATGGCGGTGAGCGGCAGATTATAGAAATCGCCATGACGCGCACAGGCGGCTCACGAACACATGTCAGGAGTGTGATAATTACGCCATGAGCATCACCATCAAAACCCCTGAAGAAATCGAGAAAATGCGCGTGGCCGGGCGACTGGCCTCCGAATTGCTCGATTACCTGACCCCGCATGTGCAGCCTGGCGTCACCACCAAGGCGATCGACAAGCTGGCGTACGACTACATCACCCAGGTGCAGCAGGCCATTCCGGCCCCGCTGAATTACGCGCCGCCGGGCTACACGCCCTACCCCGCGTCGATCTGCACCTCGGTCAACAACGTCATCTGCCACGGCATTCCGAACGACAAACCGCTGAAGAGCGGCGATGTGATCAACATCGACGTCACCGTGATCAAGGATGGATTCCACGGTGACAGCAGCCGCATGTTCAGCATCGGCACCGTGCCCAAGCATGTGCAGCGGCTGGTGGACATCACCTTCGAGGCCATGTGGCATGGCATCGCGCTGGTCAAACCGGGTGCGCGGCTGGGCGATATCGGCCACGTCATCCAGACCTTCGCCGAGAGCGCGGGCTACAGCATCGTGCGCGAATTCTGTGGCCATGGCATCGGCCGCAACTTCCACGAAGACCCGCAAGTGCTGCACTACGGCAAGGTGGGCACGGGAGAAGTGCTGCGCGAAGGCATGACCTTCACCATCGAGCCCATGATCAACGCCGGGCGGCGCGACATCCGCGAAATGGCCGACGGCTGGACCATCGTCACCAAAGACCGTTCGCTGTCTGCGCAGTGGGAGCACACGGTGCTGGTCACCTCCACCGGCTTTGAAGTGCTGACCACTTCGGCCGGTTGCCAGCCCGCGCCCGCCTTCGTTCGCCAGCCTGCCCTAGCCGCCTGAGCGCTGCGCTGGCCGTCATCGTGACTTCGCGCACGTCAGGCCCATGACCGCATCTGCCGCCTCCCATCCGGCTGAGGTTGCGCTGAGCGACATTCGCCTGAGCTGGAAACAGGGACGTGCCGCGCTACTCGACCACTTCGGGCAGCACCCGCAGCAGGTCACGCCGCTGCTGCACGGACTCACCCGCCTTGCCGATCAGACGCTGCAGACCCTGTGGACGACAAGCGGCATGCCGCCCGATGCGGCGCTGATCGCCGTGGGCGGCTATGGACGCGGGGAGCTGTTTCCGTTCTCCGACATCGATCTGCTTCTGCTGCTTGAGCAGACCCAGGGCAGCAACGCCGCCATCGATGCGGCCGCCTCAGGCTTCATCACCGCCTGCTGGGATATTGGCCTGGAAATCGGCCCGAGCGTGCGCACCATCGAGGCCTGCATCGACGAAGCCGACAAGGACATCACGGTGCAGACGGCCCTGCTGGAATCGCGCTTTTTGTGCGGCAACCGCGCCTTGGCTGATTCGCTGAACCGCGCGTTTTTCGCTCACCTCGATGCCCGCGCCTTCTTTCAGGCCAAGATGCGCGAGCAGCAGCAGCGCCATCTCAAATTCGAGGACACCCCCTACGCGCTGGAGCCCAATTGCAAGGAAAGCCCCGGCGGTCTGCGCGATCTGCAGGTCGTGCTCTGGGTGGCGCAGGCCAGCGGTCTGGGGCGCAGCTGGAAGGAATTGGCGGCGCATGGAATCATCCATGTCAATACCGTGCGCCAGATTCAGCGCAACGAGACCGTGATCAAGCGCATCCGCGCGCACCTGCATGTGCTGGCCGGACGGCGCGAAGACCGTCTGGTGTTCGACCAGCAATCGGCCGTTGCCAAAGTGCTCGGCTTTGCGCCCACGCCGACCAAGCGGGCTGGCGAACGTCTGATGCAGCGCTACTACTGGGCGGCGAAAGCCGTCGAGCAGATCAACCAGATCGTGCTGCTCGATATAGAGGGGCGGCTCTGGCCGCAGTCGGTAGCCGTGGCGCAGGCGATTGTCGGGCTCAAGGGTGTGCAAGACGGGCGCTATGTGCTGCGCGACGGCATGATCGAGCCCGCCAATCTCCAGCTTTTCGAACAAGAGCCTTGGACGCTGCTGGAAATTTTTGCGGTGTTCCAGCGCGCGCCCGGCGCTCGGGGGCTTTCACCCGCAGCACTACGCGCCATCTACCTGGCGCGCCACCGGATGGACAGCGCCTTCCGCCACGATCCGCGCAGCCGGGAGCAGTTCGTGCGCATCCTGCAGGCGCCGCAAGGCATCGTTCACGCCCTGCGGTTGATGAACCGCACCAGCGTGCTCGGGCGCTACCTGTGGGCGTTTCGCCGCATCGTCGGGCAGATGCAGCACGACCTGTTTCACGTCTACACCGTCGATCAGCACATTCTGATGGTCGTGCGCAATGTGCGGCGTTTTTTCATGCCCGAACATGCCCACGAATATCCGCTGTGCTCGGAGCTGGCGGCACACTTCGATCCGCCGTGGGTGCTCATCCTCGCGGCGCTGTTCCACGACATCGCCAAGGGCCGCGGCGGCGATCACTCCGAGCTGGGCGCCGTCGAAACCCGCAAGTTCTGCAAGGCGCACGGCATCAGCGCCGAACACACCGAGCTGGCCGTGTTCCTCGTGCGCGAACACCTGCAGATGTCGCGCGTGGCGCAGAAAGAAGACTTGAGCGACCCCGAGGTCATCGCCGCCTTCGCCCGGCGCGTGGGCGATGAGCGTCATCTCGTCGCCCTATACCTGCTGACCGTGGCCGACATTCGCGGCACCAGCCCCAAAGTGTGGAACGCCTGGAAAGGCAAGCTGCTCGAAAACCTCTACCGCGCCACCTTGCGCGCACTCGGCGGCCAGACGCCGCAACCCGAGGCCGAACTGCAACTGCGCCAGCGCGAGGCGCAGCGCATCCTCAACCTTTACGCCCTGCCCCAGGGCGCACAAAAGCCGCTCTGGGACACGCTGGACATGGGCTATTTCCTGCGCAACGATCCGCAAGACATTGCCTGGCACACCCGCAAGCTCTATGCCCGCGTGGCCAGCCAGTCGCCCGTGATCAGCGCGCGACTGGCGCCCGAAGGCGAGGGGCTGGAAGTGCTGGTTTACGCGCCCGACCAACCCGATCTGTTCGCGCGCATCTGCGGCTACTTCGATCATCAGAACTTCAACATTCTCGACGCCAAGATTCACACCGCCAACAACGGCTGGGCGCTCGACAGCTTCGTCGTGGTGTCACCCCATACCAAAGTGCACGACCGGGCGATGACCGGCGTGATCGAAACCTCGCTGCTCGCCGAACTGGGCCGCGCCGCGCCACTGCCGCCCCCGCATCACGGGCGACTGTCGCGGCGGGTGCGCAACTTCCCCGTCAGCCCCCGCGTCGGTCTGCGCCCCGATGAGCGCGGGCAGCGCTGGATTCTCAACGTGACCGCGCACGACCGGGCCGGGCTGCTGTTCGGCATTGCGCAGGTGCTGGCCAAACACCACATCGACCTGCAACTGGCCAAGATCACCACCCTCGGCGAGCGGGTGGAAGATACGTTTCTGGTTTCCGGCCCCGGTCTGGGTGACGCCCGGATTCAGAACACACTCGAAAACGAGCTGCTGCAGGCGATCATGGATTAGGAGGAGCACACCGTTTGGACATTCCCGCCCTGCAAGCCCGCTTGCGACAGTTTTCCGTCGACCGCAACTGGGCGCCCTACCAAACGCCGAAAAACCTGGCGATGGCAATGATCGTCGAGGCCGGCGAACTGGTGGAAATCTTCCAGTGGATGACGCCCGAGCAATCTCAGCAGGCCGGACAAGACCCTGAAATTCAACAGCACCTCGCCGACGAAATCGCCGACGTGCTGATCTATCTCGTGCAGATCGCCGATCACACCGGCGTGGATCTGCAGCAGGCGGTGGAACAGAAAATCGGCAAAAACGCCCTGAAATATCCAGCAAGCTGAGCGCCGCCCGCTGAAAATAGGACTATTTTCGACCGGGCATTTTTGCGTTACCCGGCTCCCCTGAAACCGTCTATCCCCCGCTGCGCCCACCCACTTCCAGTTTCAAGGCAGTTGCATTACTGCTCGATCCCGTTTCGGACAAGATTCTGAGGGCTTTCAATCAGGTCAGCGGCTCCGACGAAGTCTGGTTCGACTCCGCCAGAGGCGACTTTGTGCTCGCGGCGGTAGGTACACTCATGCCCTACCGTGAGCGCGTTCCGGTTGGCACATGAAAGCGTCGTCGGCGCGGGTGCAGACCGCGACACTTCGTACCATTCCCCCATCACGGCATCGATTTTTGCCTCCTGTTTCGGATTCCGACGTCCCTTGTTCAGAACATTCCAAGCCCTTTGGATCGGGTTACTCGTGCTGTGCACGTTGGGCGGTTGCGCCTCGCTGCAAAGCCCCGCCGGTGCACAGATATCCGAAGCCGCAGTGAGCGCCGACTCGGCTCCGAGTGTGCCGTGGTGGACAGAGGTCGACGACCCCTTGCTGGCTCGGCTGATCGACCACGGGCTGGCGGCGGACCCGCTCCTGGTCCGCGAAGCCCGCGCCCTGGCCGACTTGCAGGCGCGCTCGCAGCAGTGGCGCTTCCGCCTCGCCCGCTGGGTCGGCCGCATGCTGCAGCAGATGCCCGATTCCCCCGAAGTGCAGGCCGTGCGGCTGGCCGACGCGCGCCAGCGCAAGGCCGCGCGCATCGCGCGTGCCTACGTCGAGGTGCGCCGCCTGCAATGGAACCTGGCCTTGCGCCAGGCGTTCCAGGATCGGTTCCACGACGATGCCGACTTCGCGCGCTGGCGCTACGAGGCCGGGCTGGTCTCGGGGGTTGACAGCGGACTGGCGGCGTCGCTGATCGGCACCAATGCGAGCGCGCTTGCCGACACGCGCGCTCGCCTAGCCGCGGCCGAAGCGACGCTGGCGCGGCGCGCGGCGGTCGCGCCATGGCAACTGGGATTGTGGATCGCCGACGGCGCTCAAGTGCCTTGGCTCGACGCCGACGGCGCGGCCGCGGCGGCATGCGACGACGCGCAAGCGGCTGGTCTGCGCGCCGCGCTGGCCGAGGTGCGGGCGCGCGAGGCCGTACTGCCCGAGATCGAGCGCGACGCTGAGCGCACCGCGGACGATGCGCGCGCTGCCTACCGTCTGGGAACCGGCGATTTCGCCACTCTGTACGTGGCGCAAACCGCGCAACTGTCGGTGCGCGAGGCGCGCATCGACACCCGGGCGCGGCTGGCGCGTGCGGCGATCGATCTGTGGACCGACGTCGGTCTGCGCAGGAACCAGGCCAGGCTGCGCGAGCCGACGCGCAGCTCGGTCGGAGACATGCCGTTGGCAGCCGGAGCCTGCCGTGACTGAGCCGAACGACGCCTCGCAGGTCGATGTGCTGCTCGACGCGCGCCCACGCAGTCGCGCGCGGCGCTGGATCAGCATCGCGCTGCTGCTGCTGGCGCTGGGGGTGGCGGGCAGCTTGCTGCTGCGTTTTCTCGAGGGCAACACGACCCCGTACTACATGGCGCCGATCATTCGCGGCGACCTGCGTCCGCAACTGTCCATCAAAGGCCGGGCCTACCTGGTCGGCGAAATCACGGTGCGTGCGCCGCGAGATGCCTTGATCACCGCAGTACCGGTGGCTCCGGGCGACACGGTGGCGCCCGGCCAGGCGCTGGCCGTGGTGGATACCAGCGCTTTTGCACAGGCTATCGATGCCGACCGCCTGGCGCTGGCCGCCGCGCGCGACCAACTGGCGCGTGCCTTCGTGGAGTCCAGGCTGGCCGACGCCCGGATCGCGCGGTACGACAAGGTGTGGCACGAGTCGGCCCACCGCGTGCCCTCGCTGGACGAGATGGACACCGCGCGCGCGGCGGTGCGCAGCGCGGCACTCGCGGTGCGGCGGGATCGTGTGTTGCTCGCTGCGGCCCAGCGCCGCCTCGACGACGACATGGCCAATCTGCAGGCCATGCTGCCGCGCGCTCCCATCGCCGGGGTGGTGGTCCGGTCGCTGGTGGCGCCGGGCAGTCAGGTTCAGGTCGGACAGCCGCTGCTCGAACTGGCGCCGCTGGACGCCCCCGCGCGCGTGATCGTGCCGCTGCCCCCTGGTATCGAGTCGCTGCCCGCGGGGCAGTCGGCACAGGTGGTCATCTCCGGCACCGATGGCGCAGAGCGCGCTGCCACTTTGCTGCGTACCACCACCGACCCGGCGGGTGTGCGCCAGGCCGAGTTCGCGCTGGCGCCCGATCCGCGCATTCCGCCGGCCGCCGCGGCCACGCTCAAAATGACCCTGCCGGTTCGCCACAATGTGCTGCTGGCGCCGAACACGGCGCTGGCCTTCGCCCCCCATTGCTCGACGCAACCCGAACTCGAACGCAGCAGCCTCTGCCTGCTCGATCGCGACGGCACGGCGCGCAGCGTGTCCATCGTCGCCGGTCCCAGCGACGGCCATCGCACGCAGATCCTCGGCGGGCCGGTGCGTCCGGGACAACTGGCGATCATCGGCTGGCGCGCGGCGCCGGGCGCGTCAGGCCCGAAACCCGGTACTCCGGCCCGTGACCCAGCCATCGCGCCCTCGACCCCCACGGCACCATGACCCCCTCCGCTCCCAAGTTCACCCGCCGCCAGGCCGGCGGCGCGCTTGCTTCGCTGGCCGCCGGGCTGCTGCAACCCGGCATGGCCTTCGCCGCAGGGGGCGGCCGCTGGGGCCCGCCGCGGCCGTTTTCCTGGGATCTGCTGGTCGAGCGCGCGCGCCGACTCGCGGGCCGTCCCTACGTGGCGCCCCGCCCGTCGGCGCACGCGGCATTGGACTCCGACGCCTTCGTGCGCCTGGCCTACGGCGCCGCCGAAGCGGTGACGGGCACGGTGCGCCTGTTCCCGCCGCGCCGTGGCGTGGCGCCGCTGGCCGTGTCGATCCATGTCGTCGACCACGGCGTGGCCAGGAGACTGATCGACACGCACGGGCTGTTCGACAGCGGACAGACCGCCGATCCGGCTGGCTGGCGCGTGCTGGCGCCCGACGCGCGCACCGACTGGATGGCTTTTCTCGGGGCCTCGTACTTTCGCTGCTCGGGGACATCCAACCGCTACGGCCTCTCGGCACGGGCCATCTCGGTGGACACCGGCCTGCCGGGGCCGGAGGAGTTCCCAGTATTCACCGACTTCTGGATCGAGCAGCCGTCGGACGACCACGTGATCACCCACGCCCTGCTCGACGGCCCTTCGCTGGCCGGGGCCTACGCCATCGACACCTGGCGTCACGAGGGCGTGGACGTGGTGCAGGACGTGCGTTGTGCACTCTTCCTGCGACGCGATGTGCAGCGCCTGGGCATCGCCCCGCAGACCAGCATGTTCCTCTACGACCAGACGCGCGCCGACGGCATGCCCCACCCCCATCCGATCGGCGATTGGCGCCCGCAGGTGCACGATTCCGGGGGCCTGGCCATCCGCACCGGAGCCGGCGAGCGCATCTGGCGCCCGCTCCACAACCCGGCTCAGGCGCGCGTGAACGCCTTCCGCGCCGATCACCCGGGCGGCTTCGGCCTCATGCAGCGCGATCGCGATTTCACCAACTACGAGGACGACACGTTGTTCTACGAACTGCGGCCTTCGCTGTGGGTGCAGCCCCAGGGCGACTGGGGCACGGGCAGCGTGATGCTCTACGAGATGGCGTCGATCTCGGAGACTGTGGACAACATCGGCGCATTCTGGGTTGCCGACGAACCGGCGCGTGCCGGGCAGCGCCGCGACGTGGCGTACCGGTTGACGTGGACGTCCGCCGATCCCAGCACCGATGCCAACGCGCACTGCTGCAATCTGTTGATCGGGCCGGCTGGTCCGGCCGACACCCCGCCCGATCCGTCCACGCGCAAGTACGTGTTCGACTTCCGCGGCGATGTGCTGGCCGGGCTGGATGATGCCAGCGGCGTGCAGGCGCTGACCAACCTGCCGGCTTCCGCGGTCATGGGCCTGCGCGCCCATCGCCTGTACGGCCGCAAAAACTCCTGGCGCGTCGTGCTGGACCTGCGCCTGGGGCTGGCGCAAAAGGAGTTCCGCTTGTTCCTGCGCCGCGGGACGCAGGCACTCAGTGAGACCGTCGTGGTCACGCTCGAGGATTGAGTCACCGCGCACGCATACGCCATGTCCGCTAATCACGCGATAAACCCCGCGCCCCCGATGCTGCCTCCAGAGGCCGCGCTCGACATGCCTATCCAGCGCCTGGACGGCCCACCTCCGGGGGCGATCGAGGTGAAGACCCAGCCGCACGGCCTGCTGATCAAGCGCCTGCTGCTCATCGCGCTGACGGCCGTGCTCGCGCTGGCGGCGTCCACGCAACTGCGCATGGTGCTCGCGCGCGAGCAGGTCAACGCGCTCGACATCGTGCTGCTGGTGATGTTCGTGCCGCTGTTCGGGTGGATCTCCTTCGGTTTCGTGAATTCGGCCATCGGCTTCTACAAGCTGATCAGCGGAGATCATCCGGGCTTCACGCCGGTGCCCAGCCCGGCGCAGCCGCTGCGCCATCGCGTCGCGGTACTGATGCCGATCTACAACGAGGATGTCGACGCCACCTTCGGCCGCGTGCGCACCATGGCGCGCTCCATCGCTGCGGCAGGGGGAGCCGCCTGGATCGACTTTTTCGTGCTGAGCGACTCGAGCGAGGACAACGGCGAGCGCGAGCAGGCGGCGTGGCTCGCGTTGGCGCGCGAGGCCCCCATCGCGGTGTACTACCGCCGGCGCGAGCACAACACCGCACGCAAACCGGGCAACATCGCCGATTGGGTGCGCCGGTTCGGCGCCGCCTACGAGTGCATGCTGGTGCTCGACGCCGACAGCCTGATGAGCGGTGACGCCATCGTGGGCATGGCGTCGATCATGGAGGAGCGGCCGTCGATCGGGTTGCTGCAGACGGTGCCGATGATCACCAACGCGCACACCCTGTTCCAGCGCTGGATGCAGTTCGCCAGCGAAGCCTACGGCCCTATCGCCACAGCGGGCCTGCTGTGGTGGTCGGGCTCGGAAGCCAATTTCTGGGGCCACAACGCGATCGTGCGCACGCGCGCGTTCGCGCAGAGCTGCGGCCTGCCCGAGTTGCCGGGCAAGCATCCATTAGGCGGCCATATTCAGAGCCACGACATGTTCGAGTCGGCTCTGCTGCGCCGACGCGGCTGGGCGGTTCACATGGTGATGATCGACGGCAGCTACGAGGAATTCCCGCCGTCGATCATCGACTACGCCAAGCGCGACAGGCGCTGGATGCAGGGTAACCTTCAACACCTGCGGCTGCTCGGCACCTCGGGGCTGCACTGGGCCAGCCGGCTACATCTGCTGCTCGGGGCCTCGGCCTACCTGACCTCGCCGGGTTGGCTGTTACTGCTGCTGACCAGCGCCTTGCAGGTGATCTTTTCCCGCGAGGCCACGCTGATGGGGATCTCGACTTCCTGGGTGCTGTGGCTCACGCTGCTGCTGCTGTTCGGCCCCAAGCTGATGGGACTGACCTGGATGCTGTCGTCCGCCGCCCGCAGGCGCAGCTTCGGCGGCGCTGCACGCATCGTGCGATCCGTGGCGCTGGATATTCCCCTGGCGATGCTGATGGCGCCGGTGATCATGATGACCCAGACCAAGAGCTTGCTGGCAATGGCGCTGGGAATTCCCTCCGGCTGGTCGGCCCAGGTGCGCGAGGCTCGCCGCATCCCGGTGCTGTCGACCCTTGCCGACCTGCGCGAGCACCTCGTGCTCGGTCTGGCCTTCGCCGCGCTGGCTTGGTTCGACCCGGTGGTCGGCCTGTGGTTCTTGCCGATCACGCTCGGGCTACTCAGTTCGCCCTGGCTGATCAGCTGGACCTCCAGCGAGCGCCTGGGAAGCCTGGCCCATGCCTTGGGCTTTTTCTGGGTGCCAGCTCCGCAACTGGGGGAAGAGACGCCGGAGCCGGATTCCTGAGCGCCCCCAGACCAGCCGCTGCGCGTCAGGCCCCCGCGGCGCCATGGTCAGGTCTGGACGTAACTGCGCTGCACGGCGAGCGGCGGCGGCGTGTATTGGTAGATCCAAGTTTCGGTGAGCGCCTGGCCGTCGAGCTGCAGGAACAGCCTGAGGTTGATCGGCTCTACGGCTTCACCGGGCACCAGGTCGAACATCGCGCGCCAGCCCTTGAGAGGCAGCAACGGGCGGGCCGACACGAGTTGTACGTGGCCGTGCGAGGTGCTGACCACGGCGCGGACTTTGTCGCTGGCGACCAGCATCGGCAGATCGCCGCCGACGAAATCGATCACGAAGCGCCAGGAGAACTCACTGCGCTTCTGGCCGACGATCCCGCCGATGCCGTCGCGGGTCGCTTGGACGTGTCCGAGTCGGGATGCGAAGGGATTCTCGCGGCACCAGTACAAGCGGTAGCCATAGCTGTAGTCGCGGCCGGGAACGATTTCTTCGGCCGGATTCCAGAACGCCACGATATTGTCCATCGTCTCATCGATGGTGGGGATTTCCACCAGCATGACCGCGCCCTTGCCCCAGGCACCCTTCGGGGCGACCCAGCAACTCGGCCGCCGGTCGTACCAGACCCCGTCGTCCTGGTAGTCGGCGAAGTTATGGTCGCGCTGCATCAGGCCGAAACCGCGCGGATTGTCGTCGAGGTAGGAATTGACCTGGAGATGCGCCGGGTTGGTGAGCGGACGCCAGATCCACTCTCCGACGCCGGTGTGCATCTGCAGGCCGTCCGAGTCGTGGATCTGCGGGCGCCAGTCGTCGGCCACACGGTGGTCGTTTTCCCCGACCAGATACATGCTGGTGCCCGGCGCGATGCCCAGCCGCTCGATCCGACGGCGCGGGTAGAGCGTGAAGTCCACGTCCATCACCAGCGTGCTCGCCACATCGATGATGAAACGATAAGCGCCGGTGACGCTCGGGGAGTCGAGCAGGGCATACACGGTGAGCAGCGTCGATTCGGGTGCGGGCTTCTGCAGGTAGAAGGCGACGAAGTCGGGGAATTCCTCCGGCCGGGCCATGCCTGTGTCGATCGCCAGTCCGCGCTGTGACATGCCGTACTGGCCGCTGGCGTCGACAGCGCGGAAGTAGGAGGCGCCCTGGAACACCGCCCGGTCGTCCGCCCAGTTGGTGTGAAACAGCACGTTGAATCCGGAAAAGCCCAATTGCTTCGGAATCTCACCCGGCTTCAGTCCCGAGCGGCTGTAGTCGAACAGTGTCGGATCGAACAGGATCTGGCGCGCGGTATTGCGCTCCACGGCGTACATGCGCACCGAGCGCTTCATGGTGTAGCCGAGGTGATCGAAGCGGATGCGAAAGAAGAGATCGTCCTCACACCACAGCGTGCGCTCGGGACGGTAGCTGATCGACTGCCACTGGTCCCAGGAGAGCTTCTGCACCGCAGCCGGCAGCGGCGCGACTGGTTCGCTGTAAGCGGTGAGCGACTTCGCTTGCGCCAGCCCCTTCAACCAGTCGAAAGAGAACTGCTGCGGCTCTCCGAAGTGCGCGATGCCGCGCGCCGGCGCCGGTGGCGGCCGCTTTTCTTGCTTGAATTCCATTGGCCAGGGCGCCAGCGCGGCGAAATTCGCCGCACTGCCGCGCAGAAAATCACGTCGATGCATCAATGTGTCCTCAGTTCTTGCGCCAGGGGATCGGCCTGCGCCATCGGTGCGCAGCGATGGCGTCCTTCAGGGGCTGGGTCTGCAGTGCGGCGAGCTTGCTCGCGGATCGGTCTCTTGCGGGGTCAGCAGCAACCGAGGCCGCCGCAGCCAGTGCGCCGGGGCGATGCGACTTGTGAACATGGTAAGCGGCGCCGAAAGCGCCACACCGCGGATCACCGGCAACACCAGCCGACGTCGTGCGGGGCAAACTCCAGGATCAGCGCCCCCACATCCGCCCGATCAGCACAGGCCAGGCGTGCCAGCGTGCCGACTGACGCACAAAACCGCCGCGCCAACGTCCTCATCTCGGACGAGGCGAGCATTCGCCGCGGCCCGCACCAACCGTTCAACTTGAGAGCCCTCGCGGCTGGGCCGGCAAGCAAAGGATCAACGCCGCAGGTTCGCTACGGCTTTATCTCTGTGCGACGACCACGGCCTCGTTGCCCTGTGCGAAGAGGTGCACCTGCGACTGCAGACCCGCCTGGGCAAAAGCCGCCTGGATTTCGTCCGGCCGCAGGAAATGGTTACCCTGCACATGTTCGCTGAGATTCTGAAACGCCAGCCCCTTACGGCTGGGTTCGCGCAGGGCGGTGCGGTCTGCCGGCCAGGCCGGTTCCCAGATCACCATATAACCGCCCGGCTTGAGATTGCCGCGCAGCCAGGTGAACAGCGTGTGGGTGTCTTTCTCCCATACATGATGCAGGGCGCGGTTCATCGCAATCAGGTCGGCAGGTTCTTCCAGCGTGAGCGCGTGGATGTCACCCTGGATGAAACGCAGCCTGTCGGCCAAGCCCTGCTGCCGGGCAATGTCTTCGGCTTGGGCGATGTTCTCCTGGAAACCGTCGATGCCCAACCCCCGCAGCTTGCCACAGCGCCGCGCCAGTGCGCGCAAATACCAGCCATTGCCGCAGCCCAGGTCGACGGCAAGACCTCCGCGGGCGTCCACATCGGCGAAAGCGGGTACTGCCGGACAAATCGTTTGTTCGAACATCGATGCGAAATTCGCCTCTAGCATCGGCCCGAACCAGGGCAACACGGTGTCGCGCTCGGCCAAAACCTGCTCGCCTGGGCGTTCCCCAGTGCGCATCAGCCCTGCCGCGCGCTCGGCCATGTGCGCCGACAGGACGGATTGCACGGCCATCGGCATAAGCGTGCCCGGGGCATCGGGGCGCATGGCTTCGCCTGTCGTCGTAAGACGGAAGACGTCGCCCTGTGCCTCCAGATAACCGAAGGCGTAGGCGGCGTCGCACCAGCGCAGCACATAGGCAGAATCCAACCCGGCCGCATCGGCCAAGGTGGCGGCAGACGCCGTGCCCAGGCGATGCAGGGTGCTGAAGAGGCCGTTGACGACGCCGATGTAAGCGATGTTCAGGCTAAGCGCGGCCTGGGATTGCTGGCGAAATTGGGTTTTAAGGTCGTCTACAGTCATGGGAAAACGTGGAGTGATGAAAAAGTCGGGTCGCGATACCTGTCATGCTCTGCGGCATGCTCCAGCATGCATGCACAGCGTACGGATTTCCGATAAGCCCTGATGTATCAGGATGCTGCTAGAGTCAAAACCGTTCAAATTGGCCTATTCGTTCAATACATCCGGAGAAACACACTCATGACAGTCAATGAAGGAACCTTGGATCGCGCTCTTCGCGTGATAGTGGGTCTGGTGCTTATCGCCCTGACGCTGACCCATGTGATTGGCCTCTGGGGCTGGATTGGCGTTGTGCCTTTGGTCGCGGGGGCGGTGGGCATTTGTCCGCTCTACATGGTGCTCGGCATTCGCACCTGCCCGATGCGCAAGAAGTGATTTGCGGGGCTGCTTCGACCGGCTCCCTCCCGCGCAGCATCACAGTTGCGTCGCATCGTCGGTGAAGACCTGGCCCATGCCGAGGGTTTTGACCTAAAGTGTCTGGCGATGAAACAGGTGCGCGAGGAGATGGGGCTGAGCAACGCCCTACAGATGCTGCCTTCGTGCGCCGCATCAAGCAGGCCGATGACAAGCCCAGAAGCGTACCCAACCGCTGCCTTGGGAACGTCCCAAACCGGTGGAGGAAGAGGCACAAGCGCAGGCCCGGCTGCGCGCCATCATGGAGCATCCGTCGTATGTCGAGGCCGACCGCGATGTGGCGTTTCTCCATACCGACGCGCACCGCGGCCTGCGATTGCAGCTCGACTATGAGAAAGCCGAGCAGGCGTTGCAGGCGCACGGCATCACTCGCACCATCGTGGTCTTCGGCAGCACGCGGCTGCGCGAGCCGCAGACGGCGCGAAGCGAGCTCGAACAAGCCCGGCGTCAGGCTGCCGAGCAACCGCACGACGCGGCCGTCGCCCGGGCGCTGCGTCTGGCCGAGCGCCGCATGGCGCTGTCGCGCTATTACCAAATCGGCTTCGAACTCGGCCAGATGATCGGCGCAGCGCGGATTCCAGGGCTCGCGGTGATGACCGGCGGCGGCCCTGGCGGCATGGAGGCAGCCAATCGCGGCGCGTTCGAGGCGGGGGCTGAAACCCTGGGTTTGAACATCTCCCTGCCGCGCGAGCAATACCCCAACCCCTACCTGACGCCGGGGCTGTGTTTTCAGTTTCATTACTTCGCGCTGCGCAAGCTGCACTTCATGCAGCGCGCCGCAGCCATCGTCGCGCTGCCGGGCGGCTTCGGCACGCTCGATGAACTGTTCGGCGCACTCACGCTGATCCAGACCCGCAAATCCGCCCCCATTCCCATCGTGCTGATCGGCGAGTCGTACTGGCGCGGCGTGTTCAACGTCGACTTTCTGCTCGAAGCCGGCAGCATCGACGAAGAAGATGCCCGGCTGTTCTGGTTTGCCGAAGACGCGCGGGAGGCCTGGGAGGGCATTTGCACCTGGCATGCCCGCAACGGCTCGCCGCTGGAAGGCTCCGCAACCGAGTCACCACAAGGACAATAACCATGAAACTCTCCTTCCACGGCGCCGATCGCAATGTCACCGGCTCCTGCCATCTGCTGCATGCGCAGGGCATGCGAGTGCTCATCGACTGCGGCATGTTCCAGGGCAGCCATGAACTCGACGAGGAAAACGCCGAGGACTTCGGCTTCGACCCCAAGTCGATCGACCTGTTGCTGCTCACCCATGCGCACCTCGATCACTGCGGCCGCATTCCGCTGTTGGTCAAGCGCGGGTTTCGCGGCGAGATCATCACCACGGCGGCCACGCGTGAACTCACCCGTGTGGTGCTGCTCGACGCCGCCCATCTGCAGGAAGAGGAGGCCGAGCGCAACACGCGTCACGCCCATCGTCGCGGCGACGCCCAGGCACAGCCGCTCTACACCACGCTCGATGCGCTCAATGCCCTGGAGTTTTTCGGCCGTACCGCGGTCTATGGGCAGACGCTGGAGCTCGCACCGGGCCTGAGCGCCACCTTTTTCGATGCCGGACACATTCTGGGCTCAGCCAGCATCCGCATTGAACAGACCGCATCGGGGGCGCACCGCTCGGTGATTTTCTCTGGCGACCTGGGCAATGGCGGCCACGCCGTGCTGCGCGACCCGCAACTGCCGCCCCGCGCCGACTCGGTGGTGATGGAGACGACCTACGGCGACCGTTTGCACAAACCCATCGAGCCCTCGATCGCCGAACTGTTCGCGGCCATCAGCGAGACCCTCAAGCGCGGGGGAAATGTCGTCATTCCGACATTTGCACTCGAGCGCGCGCAGGAGATTCTCTTTTACCTGCGCGAAGGCCTCGAGGCGGGCAAACTGCCTCGCACCTTGCCGGTCTTTCTCGATTCCCCGATGGCGATTTCCGCCACCGAAATCTTCCGCCACCACCCCGAGTGCTACGGCAACGCCATTGACGCTTTGTTTCGCGCAGGCAGCGACCCGTTTTCCTTGCCGGGGCTGCGCTTCACCCGTGAAGCCGCCGATTCCATCGCCCTTAACCGTCTGGTGGGCGGCGCGGTCATCATGGCCGGCTCGGGCATGGCCACCGGCGGGCGGGTGCGGCATCACCTGCGTCACAACCTGGGGCGGCACGAGTCCAGTGTGGTGTTTGTCGGATATGCCGCGCGCGGCACCCTCGCGCGGCTGCTGATCGATGGCGCCAAGAAGGTCAAGCTGTTTGGTGAAGAGATTCCGGTGCACGCGCGGCTCTACACCATCAACGGCTTCTCGGCACACGCCGATCAGCGCGAACTGCTCGCCTGGCAGCACACGGCGATCCGCACAGCATGGACGCGTTTGCCGCGCTGCTCAAAAACACCCGGGTACAACGCCCGAAACAAGGCGATGTGATCGATCTCTGATCCCGCTTTACCTCGAACTTGAAAACTGCCATGTGCTCATCGCTGAACAAGACAGCCGCTTTGCCGCAGCGGGGGCCGAGATCGCCGCATCCGCCCGCAAACTACCGGTCCAGGCTGACATGGAGAACGCCTCATGACCCGGACCGCGGGCAACAATCCCGCTAACCAGATGATGGGGGCTGCCACCGCCAGGTGTAGGGACGCAGGTAGGAGCACCTTCGGTAAGCCGATACCATCGACCAATTGTTATTCCGCTGGCGCCAGCAGCCCATTGAATCTTTGAGGCAACTTTCTGCGGCCCAAAAAATCTATTTTTTATTTTTCATATGCCTAAACTGATTTTTGATTTCTTCCCCATCATCCTGTTTTTCATCGTATTCAAGGTGGCGGGCATTTACGCCGCCACGGCGGTGACCATCGCCGCGACCTTTGCGCAAATCGGCTGGGTCTGGTTCAAGCACCGCAAGGTCGAGCCGATGCTGTGGATGAGTCTGGCCGTGGTCGTCGTCTTCGGCGGCGCGACCTTGCTGTTCCACAACGACACCTTCATCAAGTGGAAACCCACCGTGCTGTACTGGCTGTTCGCCCTCATCCTCGCCGGCGCGCAACTGTTTCAGGGCAAGAATCTGATGCGCGCCCTCATGGGCAAGCAGATGCAACTCCCCGATCCGATCTGGAACCGCGTCAACTGGTCGTGGGTGGCTTTTTTCGCGCTGATGGGCATGCTCAACATCGTGATCGCCTACAACTTTTCCACCAACCTCTGGGTGGACTTCAAGCTGTTCGGCAGCTTGGCGCTGACGCTGGTGTTCGTGCTCGGGCAGTCGCTGCTGCTGGCCAAACATATGAAGCTGGACGAGAACGCTTGATGTCCGGGCCGATTTCCCGCCGAGATCGCATCGAGACCCTGTTGCAGCAGGCGCTCAAGCCCGAAACACTGCAGGTGACCGACGACTCCGCCGCTCACGCCGGGCATGGCGGATTCGATGCGATGGGCAGCCATTTCCGCGTGCGCATCGTCAGCGCGCGGTTCGCTGGCGCCTCGCGTCTCGCGCGGCACCGCCTCGTGTATGATGCCTTGGCTTCGATGATGCACCATGAGATTCATGCGTTGGTGCTCGATTGCCAGGCCCCCGGAGACCCTCCCGAGGTCAGCGCACACTGAAAAGTTGACCGTGCGCCCTGGTCGTTTGTTCCCTCCCCTTCTGGATGACTTCATGTTGAAACTCTCCCGCATTCTGGCCGTTGCCGCATTGAGCTGCGCGTTTGCCGCCCCCGTCTGGGCACAGAACATCGCCACTGTGAATGGCAAACCCATTCCGCAGTCCCTGGCCGACTCCGTCGCCAACAGCATGGCCAAGCAGCAGGGTCAGGCCGTCACGCCCCAACTCAAAGAGATGGTGAAGAACGAGCTGATCAGCCGTGAAGTGATGGTGCAGGAAGCCGACAAGCTCGGCCTGGACAAAGAAACCGCAGTGCAAGACGAGATTCGCATCGCGCGTCAGAACATCCTCATCCGCGCGCTGTTCAACGCCTATCTGCAAAAGCATCCCATCACCGATGCCCAGATCAAGGCCGAATACGATAAATTCGTCAAGAGCTTCGGCTCCACCGAATACAAGGCGCAGCACATCCTGGTGCCGAGCGAAAAAGAAGCTCAGGACATCATCGCCCAGCTGAAAAAAGGCGCCAAGTTCTCCGAACTAGCGAAGAAATACTCCAAGGACACCGGCAGCGCAGCCAATGGCGGCGATCTGGGTTGGTCCACCCCCAACAACTATGTGCCGCCGTTCGCCAAGGCGCTTGAAGCCCTCAAGCCCGGCCAGTACACCCAGACGCCGGTGCAGAGCCAGTTCGGCTGGCATGTGATCAAGCTCGACGCCACCCGCCCGGCCAAGGCCCCAACGCTCGATCAACTCAAGCCGCAAATCCAGGCCGAACTGCAGCGCCAGGAAGTCACCAAGTATCAGGACGAACTGCGCGCCAAAGCCAAGATTACCGAGTGATCCGGCTTCGGCCCTGCAACAAAACGCCCGCAAATGCGGGCGTTTTTCATGGCTTGATCAGTTCATGCCTCAAGTCTCTGGAAACAACAGTTTGTGAACGGTGCTGTTGTCGATGGGCTCGTCGAACAGATCGCGCGCGAGCAACTGACTGCCGAGTAGCTGCGGGGCGAACAGCACGTCGGGTTGCACCCGCCGGATTTTGTTGACATGCCGCACGTCGTTGACCCCGGCGATGGTCTTCACGCCCGGGGCCAATTCCTTCACCGCGAGCACGGCGAAGGCGTTTTCGGCATCGTCGTCGCGCAGGGTGAGCACGGCCTTGGCCTTGGGCACACCGGCGAGTTCGAGCGTTTCGCTGCGCGTGGCGTCGGCGGTGATGACGTCGGCGGTTTCGGGAAACGGCGAGGGGTGGCCGCTGGGAGCGATGATGGTGACCGGCACGCCCCGGCTGCTCAGCTCCTTCCACATGGCATAAGCCAGGCTCGACGCGCCGATGATGACGTAATGGTTTTTGCGCTGTTCGCGTTGCATTTTTCCCTCCAGAGTCCGTTTGAGACTGCCCCCGATCAGCGGCCCGATCACGACCGACAGCGTGGTGGCAAACACCGAAATGCCCACCACGATCATCGATACGGTGAACATTCGTGCCTGCACAGTGTGCGGCACGATGTCGCCATAGCCGACCGTGGACATGGTCTCGATGGTGTAATAAAACGCCGTGGGCAGGCTGTGAATCGGCGGCGTGTATCCCGCGCCGAACCACAGGCTGCCCAGCGTGCCGTAGATCAGCAAGCTGCCTACACCCAGCAGGGCAAATAGTGAGCTGGCGGCCAGGCTGCTGCGGGCAAAGCGGCTGGTGTAAAGCAGCAGCGCCAGCAGCAACAGGCCCGAGAGCGCAATGGTGGCGTTGATCCCTCCATGAGCTGCCCACAATGCCAGCCCGGCCGACAGGGCGCTGAGCAGCACCCCGAGCACCCAGGCCACCCGAGCCCGCAGCAGCAAGCCCGGCACCATGAGAATGAGCCCGATGCCGATGATCACATGCGGAAACGCGGCCAGATCGGCCAGACCGGAGATGCCGTCGGCGCCCTGCGCCAGGATGTCGAGCACGGCCTGGCGCATCTGCACGAATTGCGGGCTGATCTGCACCGCGCCTGTTGCCAGCGCCAGAAAGGCGATCAGCCACTGTGGTCCGTTTTGCCCCAGCTTGCTCAGCAGCAGCCGCATTGCCGTGCTCACCCTGGCCTTGAGCACACGCCAGCGGCTGGCCCTGGGCAGCGGGGGTTTGGGGGTATCCGGGTGCGAGATCGTTGTTGCCATGGCGTAAGTATCGGCGATCCGCAGCCGCAGCCCTGAATCGAGCGCTACAGGGCCACCCAGGCGCGGAGTCCGTTGGCGTCGCGCAACTGCGTCCAGCGGCAGTCGTACAGATGATGCAGCCGCTCGGCTTGCAGAGCAGCCTCGCAGGTGTCGAAGAACCAGCCTTGCGCCTGTTGCTGCAAGCCGAGGCCCAGCACATGGGTGGCACAACGCGCGACCCAGTTCACATCGTGCGCACAAAACACCACCACGCGGTCGCTAAGGTTGGACAGCACCGAGCCCACGAGGGACTGATGCCCAGGATCTTGAAACGCCACCGGCTCGTCGAGCAGCAGCAGGGTTGCGCCTTGTACCAGCGCCTGCGCCAGACTCACCCGTTGCCGCTCACCGGCGGACAGGTCGAGCACCGGGCGATCACGCAGCGCCCAGGCATCCACCCGGCGCAGTGCCTCATGGGCGGAGGGCCCGTCTGGTTCCGGCTGCGAGAGTTCGAGCAGGGCGAGCGCCGACAGGTTGAAGCGGTCGCGCGGCTGGGCTGGCATGAGGGTGCGCAGCGCTGCCAGACGCTCCGGGCCCAGTTCAGACAAGGGCTGCCCGGCCAGC
>NZ_NCKP01000138.1:0-1622 GCF_002282795.1 Thiomonas sp. 13-64-67 | reverse complement strand
TTCCCTGCATGTTCATGCCGCCCATGTCGCCAGACATTGCAGGCGCCTTCGTCGGCGAAACGGGGTGATCGGCCGGGGAGGAAGCCGAAGCAGCAGGAGTTCCCATCCCCGGCATGCTCATCCCTGGCATGTCCATGTTTTGCGCCCAGACCGGCGCGATCGCCAGACCGGCGATCGCCAATGCCAGAGCTTTGTTGACGTGTTGCAGTCTCATTGATTTCATCTCCTATGGCCGCGGTGGTGGTCACGACACCAGAATCTCGCGGAACATCCCAGCATCCATGTGCATCATCAGATGGCAGTGCCAGGCCCAACGCCCCAGAGCGTCGGCGCTGACGCGATAGCTGACCTGTTGCGCCGGCTGGACCGGGATGGTGTGGCGGCGCACCTGGAATTGGCCATCCGGACTCTCCAGTTCGCTCCACATGCCCATGTTGCCCGTCAGATGCATCTCGATCGTGCGGCCTGGCGCACGCGGATCGATCGGGCCGCCGATCGTGTGCAGATCAGCAAGAGTCAGCACGCGTCTGCCGTTGTTGCGCAGGCCCACACCGGGATCGTCCAGATTGGTCCGTGGGTGATCGACGCGGGCGTCGACGCCGGGACCGTACTCGGTCGGTGCGTGTCGCACGGCGGGGCCCGTGTCCATGCTCATCCCCCCCATGTCCATTCCCGGCATCGAGCTCATGTCGTTGCCCATCATGTCGGCCATGGTCAGTTGCTGGCGGGGGTCCATCGGCGGGACGGGCGCGGCGAGCCCCGGGCGCGCAGCCAGCGTGCCACGCGCGTAACCAGTGCGGTCCATCGATTGTGCGAAGATGGTGTAGGCCGAGTCTTGCGGGCGCACCAGCACGTCGTAGGTTTCCCCGGGTCCGAAGCGGAACTCGTCCACGCTCACCGGCTCCACATCCTGCCCATCGGCCGCCACCATGGTGAGCTTCAGGCCAGGAATGCGCACGTCGTAAAACGTGTTGCCTGCGCCGTTGATGAAGCGCAGCCTGGCCGGCTTTCCCGGCACGATGGGCGCCGACCAGTTGCCCGCCGGGGTGACGCCGTTCATCAGGTAGGTGAGCGTCGCGCCCGAAAGATCCGAGAGGTCGTTCGGACTCATGCGCATCTGCTCCCACATCGCGCGCTTGTCGAGTGCCGCACGCAGCCCCTCGCGGGAGACATCGCGGAAAAAGTCCGCCGCCGTCGGCTCGTGGTAGTTGTCAAAACCGCTGTCGTCCTTGAGCTTGGCCAGGACGCGCATCGGGTCTTCGTCCATCCAGTCCGACAGCAGCACCACATGATCGGTCTCGGCGCGTATGGTCTTGCCATGCGCGGGTTCGATGATGATGGCGCCGTACATGCCGGTTTGCTCCTGCATGCCCGAGTGGGAGTGGTACCAGTAGGTACCGGCCTGCTGAACCTTGAAGTGATAGACGAAGGTCTCGCCGGGAGCGATACCCTTGAAGCTCATTCCAGGCACGCCATCCATCTGAAAGGGCACGAGCATGCCGTGCCAGTGGATCGACGTCGAACGGTTCATCCGGTTGGTCACACGAATCGTCACCGTGTCGCCCTCCTTCCAGCGCAGCGTTGGCCCTGGAATCGATCCGTTGATCGTCGTCGCGACCCGA
>NZ_NCKP01000137.1:0-1242 GCF_002282795.1 Thiomonas sp. 13-64-67 | reverse complement strand
TAGATGCGGCGCGCCACGACCAGGGAATCGAGCGGCGTGCGCGGATCGGACGAACTCTGAGTGGGCGAGCGCCGGTAGCGCAGCAGCGGCCGGTCGATGAACCCGATCGGCCCGGCGCGGGCGACACGCACAAACCATTCCCAATCGCACACGATCTTGATGTCCGGATCGAACATCCCCGCGAGGTCGATGGCCTTGCGCCGAAACATCACGGTGGGCGGATGCACGAAATTGCCCAGCGCAAGCTGCGCGTAGACCCGCCCCTGATAGACCGGCACGGTGGTCAGCCGGGAGGTGCCAGGCAGGCAATCCGAGATGTCCAGGGTCCCATGCTCCGGGTAGCGCGCCGCGGGTCCTCCGTGCGCCGCATGGCAACGCGCGTAGTACTGGCCGCAATACGAGGCCCCCAACGACCCCTGGGCGTCGAAGCCGCTGAAATCGGAACTGCACAGCAAGACGTCGGGGTGCTCTTGCAGATATTTGAGCTGTGTCGCAATGCGCTCGGGCTCGCACAGGTCGTCGGCGTCGAGCAAGGCGATGAACTCGCCTCGCGCCGCCGCCAGCCCGGCGTTACGGGCCGCGGCGAGACCCGCATTGGATTGGTGGATGGCCCGAACGGCGTCACCGAATCCCTGCACGAGTTGCCAAGTGCCATCGGTGGAGCCGTCGTCCACCACCACGATCTCCAGACTGCGGTGGGTCTGCGCCAGAACGCTGCGCAAGGTCTCGCCCAGCGTGGCCTGCGCGTTGTAGGCCGGGATGACCACGCTCACGAGCGCGCCGGCCGGCGGTGAATGCTCAGGCATCTTGGTTTGCTCCGGGGGCGGCCGGTTCATCCCGCCTCGACATCGGCCGTCTGGCGGCTTTGGGGCTGATTGGCGCCATGCGGCGGCTTGGCACGCGCGTCCAGCCATTCCTTGCAGCGGTAAGCCCATGCCGCGACGCCGGGGCGATAGGCTTTCACGCCGACGGTGCCGCGGGTTTGCTGGAAGAAGTGTCGCTTGTGGTCGTAATCGCCCTTGAGCATGTCGAAGGTCGTGCAGCCTTCGAGGATCGCGCTCTCGATGGCATAGCCGAGCAACAGCTCGCCAGGGCTCAGCGGAGCCACGCCGGGGTCGAATCCGCTCTGGAAATAGTAGAACCTGTCGCCCAACCTGTAGCCGTAGAGCATGGCCACGCTGCGCCCGCCGAGTTCCAGCTCCAGCAAACGCAAGCGTCCGCGTGCCAGCAAGGCATGCATCA
>NZ_NCKP01000044.1:0-15048 GCF_002282795.1 Thiomonas sp. 13-64-67 | reverse complement strand
CATCTGGGCGGCACCGGTGATCATGTTCTTGACGTAGTCGGCGTGACCGGGGCAGTCGACGTGGGCGTAGTGGCGGTTGGCCGTCTCGTATTCCACGTGCGCGGTGTTGATGGTGATGCCGCGAGCCTTCTCTTCGGGCGCTGCGTCGATCTGGTCGTAGGCCTTGGCCGATCCGCCAAACTTGGCCGCCAGCACGGTGGTGATGGCCGCCGTCAGCGTGGTCTTGCCGTGGTCCACGTGACCAATCGTGCCCACGTTGACGTGCGGCTTGGTCCGCTCAAACTTTTCCTTCGCCATGATTCAAACTCCTCAAGCCTACAAAGATGGACAAATCGATAAATTCAACTGGTGCCCATGGCGGGAATCGGACCCGCGACCTCTCCCTTACCAAGGGAGTGCTCTGCCACTGAGCCACATGGGCCTGAACGCTTGCACGCTCAAGAAAAAACCGTTACATAACAACACTAAATACCGCAGGAGCTGGAGCGGGAGACGGGAATCGAACCCGCGCCATTAGCTTGGAAGGCTAAGGTTCTACCATTGAACTACTCCCGCCTTGCCTAGCCCTGGACACCATGGTGAGGCCCGCAGCGACCAACTCGGAGCGACTGATCGTCGCCAACACGACGAAGCCCGCAGCAAAAACCAAAAGCAGCAAAGCACATCATCCTTGCGCCTGGTGGAGAGGGCTGGATTCGAACCAGCGTACTCGTAAGAGGGCAGATTTACAGTCTGCTGCCATTAACCACTCGGCCACCTCTCCGAGGCGAACCGCAGATTGTTAGCGATTTTTGCGGCAATGTCAAATAGAAGGCCTTTTAGACGGGTCAATCGAAGAGCGCGCGCAGGGCTGTGCCGGGGTCGTCCGCGCGCATGAAGGCTTCGCCGACGAGGAAGGCCTGAACGCTGGCGGCCCGCATGCGCGCGACGTGATCCGCGGTCAGAATGCCGCTCTCGGTCACAACGACGCGGCCCTCAGGAATCTGCGGCAGCAGATCGAGGGTGGTCTCCAGCCGGGCTTCAAAGCTGCGCAAGTCGCGGTTGTTGATGCCAAGCAGCGGCGTGCGCAGCGCCAGCGCCGCCTCCAGTTCAGCCGCGTTGTGCACCTCGACCAGCACATCGAGGCCATAGCTCATCGCCTCGGCTTCCAGTTCGATCAATTGCGCCCGCGGCAGAGCGGCGGCGATCAACAGCACGCAGTCGGCCCCCATCGCTGCAGCCTCGGCGATCTGGTAGGCGTCGACCATGAAATCCTTGCGCAATACGGGCAGCGCGCAAGCCGCCCGCGCCTGCTGCAGATAAGACGCTGCCCCCTGGAAGTACTGCACATCGGTGAGCACGGACAAGCAGGTGGCGCCCCCGGCCGCGTAGCTGCGAGCGATAGCGGCCGGATCGAAGTCGGCCCGCAGAACCCCGCGCGACGGACTGGCCTTTTTCACTTCCGCAATGACGGCGGGCCCACCCGCGGCGACTTTGGCCTGCACCGCGGCAGCAAACCCCCGCGGCGCGTCACGCGCCGCAGCCTGCTCGCGCAGCGCCGATAAAGGCACCTGCTCGCGCGCCGCCGCCACTTCTTGCGCTTTGGTGGCGAGGATGCGCTGAAGAATGTCGCTATCAAGAAACTCGCTGGGCCGCCCCGAGAGTTTCTTGCCCCTTGACGGGAGAGCCGAGCGAAGCGAAGGGTTTCGGGGTGGGCTCATACGCTGGCCGCCAGATTCTGCATGGCGCGGGTGACGCGCACGAACTCTTGCATTTTGTCGCGTGCTGCGCCGCTGGAAATGGCTTCGCGCGCCATCTGCACGCCGTCGATCAATGCGGGCGCGACGTTCGCGGCGTACAGCGCGACCCCTGCATTGAGTGCCACGATGTCTCTGGGCGCGCCCGCCACATCGTTGAGCGCCTCGTGCATCAGCTCGATGGACTGAGCCGGGCCTTCCACTCGCAGCGCTTCCAGTGGCGCGGACTTCAGCCCGAGATCGCCGGGGTGAATGGCGTATTCGCTGATCTGGCCGTTCTTGAGTTCGCCAATCAGCGTCTCGCCCGACAGTGACACCTCGTCCAGGCCATCCAGCCCGTGCACCACCAGGGCGTGCTCGCTGCCCAGCCTTTGCAAAACGCGCACCAGAATACCGACCAGATCGGGGTGGAACACCCCCAGCAACTGGTTAGGCGCACCCGCGGGGTTGGTCAGCGGGCCGAGAATATTGAACAGGGTGCGCACCCCCAACTCCTTGCGCACCGGCGCCGCGTGCTTCATGGCCGGATGGTGGTTGGGCGCGAACATGAAGCCGATGCCGCATTCGGCCAGACTTTGCGCCACCTGCTCCGGCGTGAGCTGGATGTTGGCGCCCAGCGCGTCGAGCGCGTCGGCCGAGCCGGAGGAAGAACTCACGCTGCGCCCGCCATGCTTGGCCACCTGCGCCCCGGCGGCGGCGGCGACGAACATGCTGGCGGTGGAGATATTGAAGGTGCGCGCGGAATCGCCCCCTGTGCCGACGATGTCGACCAGGCGCTTTTTATCGGCCACTTCGACCGGCGTGGCGAATTCGCGCATCACCATCGCGGCGGCGGTGATTTCGCCGATGGTTTCCTTTTTCACCCGCAGGCCGGTGATGAGCGCGGCCATCATGACCGGGGACATCTCGCCGGTCATGATGCGGCGCATCAGCCCGATCATTTCATCGTGGAAGATTTCGCGGTGCTCGATGACGCGCACCAGCGCATCGTGATTACTGATGGTCATGGAAGTGGCTCTCGTTCAACGCCAGAAAATTCTGCAGCAGCCGGTGGCCGTGCTCGGTCTCGATGGATTCCGGGTGAAACTGCACGCCCTCGATGGCGAAATGGCGGTGACGCACCCCCATGATTTCGCCATCTTCGGTCTGCGCGGTAATTTCCAGGCAGGCCGGCAGGCTGTCGCGCTCGATGGCCAGCGAGTGATAGCGCACCACGGTGTACGGACTGGGCAGATCGGCGAACACGCCTCGGCCGTCATGGGTGACGGGGCTGGTCTTGCCGTGCATGATTTGTCGCGCCCGCACGATCTGGCCGCCAAACGCGGTGCCGATGGCCTGATGCCCCAGGCAGACGCCCAGAATGGGCAGTCGCCCGGCGAAATATTGCAGCACCGGCACGGAGATACCCGCCTCGGCGGGCGAGCAGGGTCCGGGAGAAATGACGATGCGCTCGGGATTGAGTGCCGCGATGGCTTCGAGATCGAGCTCATCGTTGCGCACGGTGTGCACGTCCTGGCCGAGTTCGCCGAAATATTGCACCAGGTTGTAGGTAAAGCTGTCGTAGTTGTCGATCATCAGCAGCATGATGGGCTCCGTAGGTCTGGGAAGAGAGGGGGCGGGACGGCGCTTTAGCCGTCCAGCCCTTCCTGCACTTGCTCGGCCGCGCGCAACACGGCGCGGGCCTTGGCCTCGGTTTCGCGCCACTCCATCTCGGGCACGGAATCAGCCACCACGCCAGCGGCCGCCTGCACGTACAACCAGTTGTCCTTGACGATGCCGGTGCGAATGGCGATGGCCAGATCCATGTCACCGGCAAAACTCCAGTAGCCGATGGCCCCGCCGTACAGCCCGCGGCGGGTGGGTTCGAGTTCGTCGATCACTTCCATGGCGCGAATCTTGGGCGCGCCCGACAGCGTGCCCGCCGGGAAGGTGGCGCGCAGCACGTCCATTGGCGTGCGCTGCGGTTGCAGCAGCCCCTCGACGTTGCTGACGATGTGCATCACATGCGAATAGCGCTCGATGGCGAACGCCTCGGTCACCTTCACGCTGCCGGTCTGCGCGATCCGGCCCAGATCGTTGCGCGCCAGATCGATGAGCATCAGATGCTCGGCCCGTTCCTTCGGGTCGGCCAGCAGTTCGGCCTCGTTGCGCACATCGGCCTCGGCGGTGGCGCCGCGCGGCCGCGTGCCCGCCAGCGGGCGGATGGTGACCTTGCGTCCTTCGGGCACAGCCTCTTCGCGCACCAGAATCTCGGGCGATGAGGCCGCAATCTGAAAATCGCCGAAGTTGAAATAAATCATGTACGGCGAAGGGTTGAGCGAGCGCAGCGCGCGGTAGAGCGACAGCGGCGAATCGCTGAAGCGCTTGCGCAGGCGCTGCCCCACCTGCACCTGCATGAAGTCGCCGGCGGCGATGTAGTCCTTCGCCTTCTCGACCGCTTTCAGATAGTCGGCCTTGTCGAACTCGCGCTCGATCGGCGTCACGCTGCTGCGCTGCATGGGCGGCGCCGAAACGGAATAGCGCAGTTGCTCGCGCAGACCGCGCAAGCGCGAGCGCGCCTGGCTATGGGCCTCGGGCTGGCCGGGGTCGGCATAGACGATGAGGTAGAGCCGCCCCGACAGGTTGTCGATCACGGCGAGTTCTTCGCACAACATCAGCAGGATGTCGGGCATACCGAGCGGATCGGGCTTGGGATGCTTGGCCGCAGACGCCATCAGGCGCGGCTCGATATAGCGCACCGCGTCATAGCCGAAATACCCCGCCAACCCGCCGCAAAAACGCGGCATGCCCGCAGGCAGCGCCACCTTGAAGCGGGCGTGGAACGCTTCGATGAAATCCAGCGGCGGCGCTTCAGAGGTTTCCACCACCGCGCCGTCGCGCAGCACCTCGGTGAGGCCGTTCTTCACCCGCACCTGCGTGCGCGCGGCCAGGCCGATGAAGGAGTAGCGGCCGAAGCGCTCGCCGCCGACGACAGATTCCAGCAAAAAGGTGTTTTGCCCGGCTCCTGCGCCCACCCCCAACTTGAGGTAGAGCGACAGGGGAGTTTCCAGATCCGCCAGCGCTTCCGACACGAGCGCAATGCGGTTGTAGCCCTGGCGGGCCAGTTCTTTGAATTCGAGTTCAGTCATGTTCGTCTCAAGGGTCGGCTGCCCCGCAGGGGCGGGCAGCGGATATCACGGGAGCGCGGCTTGTTGCCGAAGTGGCCCCACGCATTGACGCGCGGATGGGGCGCAGATCGGAGGTGAGTCAGGCCGCAGCAGCGGGCACGATCAGCCAGAACCGCCAGGGCCAAGCCCCCCGGTCTCCAGAACCCGATGCGTGTCGCCGATGGATGAACATGGACAGTGAATGAATAGCGCAGATCTATCCGAGTGAGCGAATGTAGCAAACTCGTAGGGCCATTTTCCGCGTAACGGGCTCAAACGCGGTCTCAAGCGCCGAAGTTTTCCGGCATCTGTATCGCAACGACCTCGCCGCGCACGGTGGCCACGCCGCCCGCAAACACCGTGGACTCCACAATGACCTTGCGGCCCTTGATTTCTTTCACCCGACCGCGAATTTCAAGCTCTGTGCCCAAGGGCGTCGGCTTGAGAAAATCGACATGCAGCGATCCGGTGACAAAACGGAACGCCGGTGGCGTGTCCATCTCCCGCCCTTCGGCACGGTACATCGCCGCTGCCGCTGTGCCGGTGCTGTGGCAATCGATCAGGGAGGCGATCAAGCCGCCGTACACAAAGCCAGGCACTGCGATGTGATAGGGCTGGGGCGTGAAGCGCGTGACCGTTTCATCACCATCCCAGACGGTCTTGATCTGATGCCCCTCGGCATTGAGGCGGCCGCAGCCATAGCAGTGCGCCAGCGCGTCGGGGTAGCTGTCCTGAAAAACCTTGGGCATGACGTCTCCTTCATGGGTGTCGTTGCAGTATCTTAAACGGCGCCCTATCCAAATTCACTTGTCAAAGCACGGCGTTTTACGAAAAATGAACGACCGTTCGATAACAGACAACAGGAGACTTCATGGATCACACCGCTCACAAGCCGCTGCGCACCTTCGGCGCAACCGCCTCGCTGATCGCCGCCCTGGCCGGCGCATCCTTCATGCCTAGCGCGCAGGCGCTCACCCTGCACGGCGTGGATATTCCGCCGCAAGTGGATGTCGGCGGCAAGACGCTGACGCTCAACGGCGCCGGTACCCGGTACGTGTTCTTTTTCAAGGTTTACACCGCCGCGCTGTATTTGCCGCAGAAAAGCACGCAACCGCAGGCGATTTACAACATGGCCGGGCCCAAGGAGTTGAAGCTCACCCTGCTACGTGATGTGAGCGGCAAGGAGCTCGGCGACAAACTCAACGAAGGCATCAAAAACAACCTCAGCCCGGAGGAGTTCAGCGCCTTCATTCCCAGCCTGGTGCAACTGGGCGGACTGTTTGCCCAAAAAAGCCAGATCAAAACCGGGGAAACGGTGACTATCCGCGAGATTCCCGGCAAGGGCAGCACCATCGCCATCGATGGCGTGCCCTCGGGCGGGGTGTTCACCGAGCCGCAGTTTTTCAACTCCATGCTCAAAATCTGGCTGGGCAAAGATCCTGCTGAAGACCGGCTCAAACGTGCGCTGCTGGGCAACGAAGCGGACAGCAACTGACCGGCTTCACCGGGCAAGGCTTGCGCGCCGTCATGTTTGGTGACCACTCAAACACGCCGTTTCGGTGAAAACCCGAACATGCAAGGGGTGGGTTCATAAAATAAGATTTGGCTGATATACCCACAAACCACCCGAGGATCGTCCATGAAAACAGTTCTGACCGCAACCGCCATCGCGCTGGCCGCGACGTTCGGCGCCGTAAGCGCCAATGCCGCCGTCAAAGTGGGCGGCGTTCCTGTGATGCAAACCGCCCCGGCCAACGGCGTGCCCCTGCTGATCAACGGCGCTGGCGTGGTCGATATGGGCGGCAAGATGGCCGCGGCGGTTTACCTGCCGCAAAACACCACGTCGGTCAGCAACATCATGACCATGCCCGGGGCCAAATCGATTCGCCTCACCGCCATTTCCAATATGTCGGCCGACGCTTTGGCCAAGGCGCTGGATGCTGGGGTGAAAAAGGGCGTGTCCGCCGCGCAGTACGCCTCGTTCAAGCCGGCGATGGACGCCTTCAGTAAACAACTGGCCAGCGTGAAGCAGATCGCCAAGGGTCAAACGGTTGAACTGCTGTTCGAACCCTCCAACGGCATCGTGCTGATGGGTCCGGGCTCGCACATCATTCCGGGCACCGGCAACGCCGAGCTGTATCAGGCCATGCTGCGCATGCTGCCCGCTGGCGTGCTGTCCAACACCTCGATTCAAAAGCAGAACATCAACGGCTGATCGTGTGGGCTCTGCCCACAAAAAAGCCGCTCCTGTCCGGAGCGGCTTTTTTATTGCTGCGTGCTGAATTATTCAGGCGGGCAGCAGATCGCCGATGCGGTCGGCAAAGCCATCTGCGTCCACCGCACGCACGGGCTCGCCGTGGTTGTAGCCGTAGGTGACCAGAGCCACCGGGCAACCGGCGGCACGGGCGGCCAGGGCATCGTTCTGCGAATCGCCGATCATCAGCACCACCGCGGTGGGCAGGCCGATCTGCTTGCAGGTTTCGACCAAGGGCATGGGGTCGGGCTTCTTGCGCGGGAAGGCGTCGCCGCCGTTGACCACTTCAAAGTGCTGCAGCAGCCCTTTGAGGTCGAGCAGTTCGCGCGCGTAGCGTGTGGGCTTGTTGGTGATGCAGGCCAGCCGCAAGCCCGCAGCCTTCAAGGACGCTAGCCCTTCGGGCACGCCGGGAAACGGGTTGGAATACTGGCCGTTGATGGTGCCGTAAATACGCTGATAGGTTTCGATGGCGCGCGGGTACAGGTCTTGGGCCTGATCGTCGCGGAGGTGAATGCGCAGGGTCTGCAGCACCAGATATTCGGAACCTTTGCCGATGCGATGCTCCACCTGCTCACGGCTGACCGCGGGCAGACCGAGTTCGTCCATCAACCGCGAAAGCGCCGCATGAAAGTCGCCCAGGGTGTCGATCATGGTGCCGTCGAGATCGATGATGGCGGCCTGCACGGCGTGGCCGACCAAGGTCAGGGCTGGCGTTGCAGCGGTGCGGGCGTCCATCAGGCCACCGCCGCGAGGTTGGCGCGCATGGCGTCGATCACGGCCTTGTAGTCGGGCTTGCCGAAAATGGCGCTACCGGCCACGAAAGTGTCCACCCCGGCCGCGGCGGCCGCGGCGATGTTGTCGGGCTTGATGCCGCCGTCGATTTCCAGCAGGATGTCGCGGCCCGTCTGTGCCTTGTAGGCGTCGAGCTTGGCACGTACCTGTTTGGCCTTGGGCAGGCTGCTTTCAATGAAACTCTGTCCGCCAAAGCCGGGGTTGACGCTCATCAGCAGCACCAAATCGACCTTGTCCATGACGTAGTCGAGCACGGAAAGCGGCGTGGCGGGGTTGAACACCAGCCCGGCCTTGGCGCCGCCGTCGCGAATCATCTGCAGGGTGCGATCGACGTGCTTGCTGGCTTCGGGGTGGAAGCTGACGATGTCGGCGCCCGCCTTGACGAAGGACTGGGCGATGGCATCGACCGGCTCGACCATCAGATGCACATCCAGCGTGATGGGGGTGCCGTCGGCCTTCTTGCAGTAGGGCTTGATGGCCTCGGCCACCAGCGGGCCGATGGTGAGGTTGGGCACGTAATGGTTGTCCATCACGTCGAAATGAATGAAATCAGCGCCGGCGTCGATGACGTTGCGCACCTCCTCGCCCAGGCGGGCAAAGTCGGCCGAGAGAATGCTGGGAGCGATGCGGTAGGTTTTCATGGCGTTCATTTTAGAGGGATGCCCAACTGATTCTGTAGGGATTTGAACCCAACTACCTGACGCGGCGCAATTCCCTGAATGTCAAGCCATCTCAAGCGCGCATTCCACTGCTAACTCCTAGAATCGGGCGCATGTCGACCTATCAATTTTCCGTTTCGGTGATTCCGCAATACCTGCCCGAGAAGTCGGATGCGGAGCAAGGCGTCTATGCCTACAGCTACACCGTCACCGTGATCAACACCGGGCGCGTGGCCGCGCAGCTCATTTCCCGCCACTGGATCATTACCGACGGCGCGGGCAAGGTGGAAGAAGTGCGCGGCCTGGGCGTGGTGGGGCAGCAGCCCTTTCTCAAGCCCGGCGAAGCGTTCGAATACACCAGCTGGTCGCAACTGAGCACGCCGATGGGCAGTATGCGCGGCAGTTATTTCTGTGTCGCCGAAGATGGCGAGCGCTTCGAGGCGCACATTCCCGAATTCGCGCTGGTTCAGCCGCGGAGTCTGCACTGATGTTTTTTGCCAAGCACCGGGCGCGCAAGGCGGCGGCGCGTGCGGCGACGGAGGTGCATTCGCTGCTCGACGCGGCCAGCGCACAGGCGCAGCCCGTGGAGCAAGCGCTCTGGATCATCGACCTGCTGGACTGGCTGCGACGCGGCCCCGACGCCGCCCTCCTGCGCGAGGGTCTGAGCCTGCCGCCCGCTCTCGCTGCGCAAGACGGTGAAGACACTGCGGCGCCCGCCGAAATCCGCCGACTGCAAACCCTGCTGGATGTGCTCGACCACCTGCCCGAGCGCCGCGCCGAAATCGCCGCCGTGATCAACGGCCTGCTGCGCAACACCGATGCCACTTTGCTGCTGGCCGATTTCGGCTTCAGCCAGCGGCCTTCGTTTTTCAGCGAATTCAGCGAGCGGCTGGGCAACAAATGGCTGCCCAAATCGCCCGAAACGCGCGATCTCGCCGTGCTGTTCGCCCTGTTTTTTCCGCAGGCGCACGACGCCGTCTGGCTCGAAGCGCTCGATGCCGAGACCCTCGCACGTCTGCGCGAATTGCTGGCTACGCGCGAGATCGAAACCGAAAAAACCGCCAGCGCGCAGCTCTGGCGTATCGCCCTGCTCGATGCGCTGACCTATACCGTCAGCCAGATCCGCGCCACCGGCTTCTCGCCCGATCTGCGCTCGCGTATGCACAACAGCGGCCCACTGGCGGGCGAGGTCGAAGCCCCGTTCAAGCAACTGGCCGCGCAGTATGAAACGGTACAGACGCTGCTGGCGCAGCAGCCCCCCGGCGACGAAGAGGCGCTGCGGCAGTCGCTCACCTTGCTTCGCGCCGGGTTGGAAGCCTGTCGCCAGCAGGCCGATTCGGTCACGGCGCATCTGGAAGACTACGGCACTTCGGTCAGCCTGGTCTATGTGCTGCACCAGTTGCATCAGCGCATCGACCGCGCCGAGGCGCTACTCAATTGCCTGGTGGGCGACACCCCGGCGCGCGACACCGCCCATCTGTTCGCCAATTTCGTGCGCCTGAACGCCCAGCGCCGCAGCCTGCGCGCCCTGTGGCGGCACAACACCGCGCTGCTGGCGGAAAAAATGGCCGAACGCCACGCCGAGACAGGCGAGCACTACATCACCCGCGACCGCCGCGAATATCGCGCCATGCTCGGCGCGGCGATGGGCGGCGGGCTGATCATGGGGTTCACCACCTGGATCAAGATCGGCATTCTCGGCCTGAAAACCGCGCTGTTCTGGACCGGCCTGCTCGCCGGGCTGAACTACGCGGTGAGCTTTGTCATCGTGCAATTGCTGCACTGGACCATCGCCACCAAACAACCGGCGATGACCGCACCGGCCATGGCCGACAAGCTCGGCGAGCTGTCCAAACCCGGTGGGGTGGAGCGATTCGTTGACGAAGTCGCCAACCTCACGCGCTCGCAGTCGGCTGGTGTGTTCGGCAACGTCTTGCTGGTCATGCCGGTGGCGCTGCTGCTTGGCCTGGGTGGGCTGGCCGTCTTCGGGCCGCAGTTTCTGCCCGTGCCCAAGGCGGAGCACGAGCTGCAATCGTTGTCGCTGCTCGGCCCTACGCCGCTGTTTGCCGCGTTTACCGGGGTGCTGTTGTTCCTCTCCAGTGTGATGGCAGGCTGGGCGGAAAACGCCTTCGTGCTGCACCGGATCGACAGCGCCATCGCCTGGAATCCGCGCATCCGGCGTCGCCTGGGCGCGCTGCGCGCAGCGCGCTGGGCCGCCTGGTGGCGTCGCAATATCGGCGTGATGTCGGGCAATGTGTCGCTCGGCCTGCTGCTCGGATTGACGCCGGAGTTCTTCCGCATTTTCGGCCTCGACCTGCAAGTGCGGCACGTCACCCTGTCATCGGGCCTGTTTGGCGCGGCGTGCGCCAGCCTGGGGCCCGCGGTCGTGAACGATCCGGCGTTCTGGTGGGCGCTGGCGGGCATTGCCGTCAACGGCGTGCTCAACGTCGGCGTGAGTTTCTATCTGGCCTACCGTCTGGCCTTGCGCGCCCGGGGCATTCAGGTGAAAGAGCGCCGCGCCATCTACACCAGCATTGCCCGTCGGCTGTGGCGCAGGCCCTGGACGTTCATCCTGCCGCCGCGACACGCTGCGGCCAGCGCACACGGCTGAGCATGACGTTGTTTTCGCACCGACCGGGGTTGATGGGCCAGGTCCGCACCGCCCTGCTCTGCCTGCTGGGGCTGGTGCTGGCGTCCTGCGCCACGCCGCCCGCGCCGCCGTCTTCTTCGCCCACGACCCTGCCGCCCACTTCGGCGCCGACGGCGCCTTGGCCTGCAACCCCGCCGGGCACCGCCGCCGCGCTCACCGGCCCCGGCGTGCGGCTGCAACCCGCGCAGTGGGCCGATTTGCCCGGCTGGCCGCAAGACGATTTCAGCGGCGTCTGGCAGGCCTTCCGGCGCGACTGCGGCGCACGCCTTCCCAGCGCGCTGGCGGCGGTGTGCCGACGCGCGGCGTCCGTGCCTTCGGACGATCCGCAGGCGCAGCGGGCGTTCATCGAGGCCGAGTTCGCGCCGTGGCAAATCACCGCTTCGGGCAAACCGGACCAAGAGGACAAAGGCTTGATCACCGGCTACTACGAGCCGGTGCTGCACGGCTCGCTCACCCGCATCTGGCCTTATGTGGTGCCCGTCTGGGGGCTGCCCGCCGACCTCGTGCCGCGCGCGCCGGGCGCCGATGGTGTGAGCGGCGGCCGGGTGGCTTGGGTGGACGGGCAGCAGCGCGTGCTGCCCTACTGGAGCCGGGCGCAGATTCAGTCCGACCCCGCTTTACAGGCCGCGCTGGATCGTCACACCGTGGTCTGGCTCGACAGCGCGGTGGACGCCCTGTTCCTGCAGGTACAAGGCTCCGGCCTCGTGCGTCTGCCCAGCGGCCAGACCTTGCGGCTGAGCTACGCCGGCACCAACGGCTGGCCCTACAAATCGGTCGGCCGCTGGCTGCTCGACACCGGGCGGGTGAACGGCACGATCACCATGTCCATCATCCGCGCCTGGGCGCAGATGCACCCTGCTGAAGTGCCCGAAATGCTGGCCGCCAACCCGCGCGTGGTGTTTTTCAACGCCGCGCTCGACACCGACCCGCAACGCGGCCCCATCGGCGCTCTGGGCGTGCCCCTCACGGCCATGCGCAGCATCGCGGTGGACAAGCGCGCCATCGCGCTAGGCCTGCCGGTGTGGTTGTCCACCGCGCAGCCTTACGACAGCCGCGCGCCCGCGCCGCAGCCGCTCGACCGGCTGGTGTTCGCGCAGGATGTGGGCTCGGCCATCACGGGCGCTGTGCGCGCCGACTTGTTCACCGGCACTGGCGATGCGGCCGGCGAACTCGCCGGGCGCATGCAGTGGCCCGGGCGCATGTGGGCGTTGCTGCCGGTCAATCCCTGAACGGCCCTGCAACGGGCAGTTTGCGCGCAGCGGTGGCACGTCCGCGCGAACCGTCCTATGGTTAAGCCTTGCTCAACAACACAGGAGGACGTCCCCATGACACTAGACCCGCACGATCTGACCCACGAATTTCCTGCCCAGGCCGACAAGATCCACGCGCTGAAAGCGGACAACGCCCACTTCCAAAAGCTGGCCCAACGCTACGAAGAACTCAACAAGGAAGTGGTGCAGATTGAAGAAGGCGTGCACGCCGCCGATGACCTGCACCTGGAAACGCTGAAAAAAGAGCGTTTGCAGCTCAAGGACCAGATCGCTGCACAACTGGCTGCGTAAATACTTTGTCGGTATGCGCACCGGCGCGGCTCAATGTGCCGCCGCGCCGCGCCCCCGAAGTTTCTGCCCGAGCGTCCACACGCCGAGCACCCCGATGCCGGTGGCGATGCCCACCGCGGCATCGAACAACAGCGGGCTCAGCCAGCCCAGCGCCGCACCCGACTGATGCACCACGGCCTCACTGGCGTGATGCAGCCAGGGCCAGCCGTGGCTGATGATGCCGCCGCCCACCAGAAACATCGCGACAGTGCCCACTACGCTCAGCCCCTTCATCAGCCAGGGCGCCGCAGCCAATAGGCCACGCCCCAGCGCCTGCGCCGCGGCAGACGCCTGACGGCTCAAGTAGAGACCGGCGTCGTCCAGCTTCACAATGCCCGCAACCAGGCCATAAACGCCCACGGTCATCAGCACCGAAATCCCGACCAGTACGGCCACCTGCGTGGTGAAGCTCGCACCCGCCACCGCACCGAGCGTGATGGCGATGATTTCGGCGGAAAGCACGAAGTCGGTGCGCACCGCGCCCTTCACCTTGTCGCGCTCCAGCGCCAGCAGATCGACCTCCGGATGGGTCAGCGCCTGGGTCAATTCCTCGTGATGTGCTTCTTCTTCTGATGTGCTGTGGAAGAGCTTGTGCGCCAGCTTTTCCGCGCCCTCAAAGCACAGATACGCCCCGCCCAACATCAACAAAGGGGTGATCGCCCAGGGCGCAAAGGCGCTGATCGCCAGCGCCAGCGGTACAAGAATCGATTTGTTGATCAGCGAGCCCTTGGCCACGGCCAGCACCACGGGAATTTCGCGGTTGCTCTGCACCCCGGTGACCTGCTGGGCGTTGAGCGCCAGATCGTCGCCCAGCACGCCCGCGGTTTTTTTGGCCGAGAGTTTGGTGAGCACCGCGACGTCATCCAGCACGGTGGTGATGTCATCTAAAAGAGCAAGCAGACTGGTGGCCATTGCAGTGGAGGGTCGTGTTACCAATTGAAAGCGTGAAAGCGGCATTGGACGACAAACCGCAGGCCTGCCGGGCGCAGCGCTGGCGTTCTGCGTATGCTTGACGCTTTTTCGCATCAAGCTCATGTTCAACGACGGTTTCACTTTGGCGCTGGTCGCGCTGGCCGCTTTTTTTGGGGCCGCGCTCAACGCCGCGGCCGGGGGTGGTAGCTTCCTCACCCTGCCCGCATTGATCTATGCCGGGATTGCGCCCGTTGCCGCCAACGCCACCGGCACCACGGCCCTGTTGCCCGGCTACTTGGCCAGCACCTGGGGCTTCCGCGAAGACCTCGGCCCGCCGCGCTCGGTCGGCATGACCGCGCTGATGCTGACCTGCCTGGTGGGCGGGGGCATCGGCGCCGGGCTGTTGATCACCACGAGCAATCACGCGTTTCGGGCGCTGGTGCCGTGGTTGCTGCTGTTCGCCACCGCCTTGTTCGCCTTCGGGCCGACCTTGTTGCGCCGCATCGGCCGTCATCCCGAGCAGCATGCGCCGCGGCTGCAGGCGCTGGTCGGCCTGTTCGTGGTCAGCGTGTACGGCGGCTATTTCAACGGCGGCCTCGGCGTGCTGCTGCTGGCGATGCTCACCCTGATCGGCGAGACCCATCTCAACCGCATGAACGCGCTGAAAAACGCCATCTCCGCCGTGCTCACCCTGTTCGCCGTGGGCATCTACGCCGCCGCTGGCACCGTGCAGTGGCGCTGGGTGGCGGTCATGCTGCCCGCCGTGCTGGTGGGCGGCTATGTGGGCGCGCGCGTCGCCCGGCGCATTCCGCGCGAGGTGATGCGCTGGAGCATCGTGCTGATCGGTCTGGTGATGAGCGCGCTGTTCTTTCGCTGAATTCCTGGGCCTCTCATACCGGCCTCTCATCGCCCGTCTTTGACGATGAGATAGACGCCCACGGCGACCAGCCCCATCCAGAGCGCGACCGCCCCCGTGCCCAGCCATTGCGCCGCCTGGTCGATGAACAGCAGAAACACCGCGGCCAGCGCCAGAATGCCGTTGCCCAGCCAGAATCTTGGTCCGTGTTTGGGTTCTTGTTGCACAGTTCCTCCCGAGTTGATGATGGGGTCCAGCCTATCGTAGGGCGATGCTGAAAGGCATCGCTTGGGTGGAAACTTGGCCCCTCGCCTTCCGAATCTTGATGCCCCTCAGCCCAAGACGCATCGCCGAATTGTAAAGTTTCATCCTGAAAACTATATTTGGGCCACCTGCCCAACTATCGTCAACCCAGCCCGTATGGAACTGAACTTTTTTTCGG
>NZ_NCKP01000043.1:0-18410 GCF_002282795.1 Thiomonas sp. 13-64-67 | reverse complement strand
GTCGGGCCTGCAGCCCATCCTGAATGGCATCACGTTGTGGAGAGTCTGTCATGGCGGTGAATCTTCAAGTCCCTGATCCAAGTCGCCTGCACGCCGTTGAGGGCGTTTTGCTGGGTGTCGCCGAGGCGCAGATCCGCAAGCCGGGGCGCAAGGATGTCACCGTGATTCAGATCGCACCCGGCGCCAGCGTGGCGGGAGTGTTCACCCAGAACCGGTTTTGCGCCGCGCCGGTGCAGGTGTGCCGCGAGCATCTGCAAAGCACGGGCGGGCAGGACGTGCGCGCCCTGGTCATCAACACCGGCTGCGCCAATGCCGGCACCGGCGCTCAGGGTCTGGCCGATGCGCGGCAGACCTGCGTGGAACTGGCGGGCCTGCTCGGCGTCCAGCCCGAGCAGGTGCTGCCGTTTTCCACCGGCGTGATTCTTGAGCCGCTACCCATGCAGCGCCTGATCGACGGTCTGCCTACCGCGATGGCCGCAGCGCGCAGCGAAGGTTGGCTCGATGCCGCTGCCGCGATCATGACCACCGACACCTTGCCCAAGGCGGCCAGCACGCAGGTGGCGATTGACGGCGTCACCGTGACGCTCACCGGCATCAGCAAAGGCGCGGGCATGATCCGCCCGAATATGGCGACCATGCTCGGCTTCATCGCCACGGATTGCGCGGTCGCGCCCGAAGTGCTGCAGCAGCTCACCCGCGCCGCGGCGGACGAGTCGTTCAACAGCATCACCATCGATGGCGATACCTCGACCAACGATTCCCTCGTCGTCGTCGCCACGGGCAAGACGGATCTGGCGAAAATCACCCGCGCGGACAGCCCACAGGCGCAGGCCTTGCAGGCCGCGCTCACCGCGCTGGCGCAGCAACTCGCCCAGGCCATCGTGCGCGACGGCGAAGGCGCCACCAAGTTCATCAGCGTGCGGGTCGAAGGCGCACGCAGCCGCGACGAGGCACGCCTGGTGGCCTATGCCGTGGCGCATTCGCCTTTGGTGAAAACCGCTTTCTTCGCCAGCGACCCGAATCTGGGCCGCATTCTGGCGGCAGTGGGCTACGCCGGGGTGACCGATCTCGACGTGGAGGGCGTCGATCTCTATCTCGACGACGTGCATGTCGCCACGCGCGGCGGCCGCCATCCCGCTTACCGCGAGGAGGAGGGCCAACGCGTGATGAAACAGGCCGAGATCACCGTGCGCATCGCCTTGGGCCGCGGCGCGGCGGCGGCGACGGTGTGGACCTGCGATCTGTCGCACGACTACGTGTCCATCAATGCCGATTACCGCTCCTGAAACCCATGCCGACCCAAACCGGAACCCGCAGCAAGACGGCCCGCACCCAAGCCCGCGTTGAAGTGGATGCTCCCCGTGCCGATGCGCCAGTTTCCATTGATCTGAGCGGCCAGCTTGCCGCGCTGTTTCAACGAGCCAACGGCCTGCTCGATCGGCTGGAAACGCTGCTGCCCACACCGTTGTCCGAGCCCGACTGGGCGGCGTCGGTCGCCTTTCGTTGGATCAGCAAGGGCGGGCGCAAGCAGCTGGTGCCCGTGCACAAGCTCTCGCCCATCACTTACGACGATCTGATCGGCATCGAAGATCAACGCCGCAAGGTCGAGCGCAATACCCGCCAGTTCGTGCAGGGCAAGCCGGCCAACAATGTGCTCATCACCGGCTCGCGCGGCACCGGCAAATCGTCCCTGGTCAAGGCCAGTCTCAACAAATTCGCGCGCCAAGGGTTGCGTCTCATCGAGGTGGACAAGGCCGATCTGGTCGATCTGCCCGAACTCACCGACCTGCTCGCAGATCGTCCCGAGCGTTTCATCGTGTTCAGCGACGATCTGTCGTTCGAGGAAGGCGAGCCGGGCTACAAGGCGCTCAAGTCGGTGCTCGATGGCTCGGTCAGCGCGACTGCCGACAACGTGCTGATCTACGCCACCTCCAACCGGCGGCATCTCATGCCCGAGTATCTGCAGGAGAACCTGAGCTACAAGCATCTCGAGAATGGCGAGATCCACCCCGGCGAAGTGGTGGAAGAAAAAATTTCCCTGTCCGAGCGCTTCGGGCTCTGGGTGAGTTTCTATCCCTACAGTCAAGACGACTATCTGCGCATCGCCGAGCATTGGTTGCTCGCGTTCGGCGTGGCCGACAAGCAGATGGACAAAGCCTTGCAGGAGTCGCTGGTCTGGGCGCTGGAACGTGGCTCCCGGTCTGGCCGCGTGGCTTGGCAGTTCGCCCGCGACTGGGCGGGGCGCGGCGGGAAGTGAATCCGTCCCCGGCTCAGCGCACGCCGGTTGCGGTGGCGGTCGGGCTGATGGTGCGCGCAGACGGCGCCTTTCTCATGGCTTCGCGCCCCGAGGGCAAGCCCTATGCGGGCTATTGGGAGTTTCCGGGCGGAAAGCTGGAAGTCGGCGAATCGTTGCAAGACGCGCTGGCCCGGGAGTTTGAAGAAGAACTGGGGGTGCGGGTGCGGCAGGCCCAGTTCTGGCGCAGCCTGCGCGTGGACTATCCCCATGCCCTGGTCGATCTGCAGTTTTGCCGCATCACCGCGTGGGACGGCGAACCGCAGGGCCGCGAAGGCCAGCAACTATCGTGGCAAACACTGCCCGTCACGCTCAGCCCGGTGCTGCCCGGCGCGTTGCCGGTGTTGGAGTGGCTGGCGCAGGAGCGGGGCTGAACGCTGCGCACGGCTCGGTGTGTGCTCCGTTGGGCGCTCAGTAGCGTGCTCAGTGGGGCTGGCCCCGGTTCTGAAGATTGCTGCATTCGAGTTCTTGTTCGAGCGCGTCTATATCAGCGGCGTCGGGTTTGGTCGGCACGCGATAGCTCTCGCTGGCCCAGGCGCCGAAATCAATCGACTTGCAACGCTCGCTGCAAAACGGGCGCCAGGGATGGGACGCGAGGTAGGAGAAGAATCTGAGTCCATGGCAAGTTTCAAGGCCAATCAAGGACGATCAAGGACAAAGAGTCATGTCGAAAGGCACTTCATCCGAGCTGGGCGTGATGCGCCAATCGGCGTCGGGCTGCATGAAGCGTACCGACACCATGAGCCGGTGGCCGGTGATTTCCGGGATCAAACCCAGAGCGCCGTCGATGCGAAGTCGCAGCAGTTGATAGGCCTTGCCAGCGAGTTGTTGCTGATAGGCGCCATTGACGGCCTGGATCTTGCGCGTACTGCCGGCGTCGCGCAGCAGACGCAGCAGCAGTTCGATGCTGCTGGCCAGCGGAGCGAAGGCCTGCAGCCATTGCGCCAGATTGCTTTGGCGTTGTTGCTGCGGCAAATGCTGCCAGGGAATGCCCGCCCGGCTGCGGATCGCCATGAGCCATTCGTTGTCCTGCAGGCTCTGGCCCACGCGGCCGTGCTGCTGACCGAGCGCCTGGTAGGCCTGATCGAGTTCGCCGAGCACGGCATCGAGCGCGGACTCGGCCACCGCCGGGTTGCCGCGATAGCCGATGAAGGTCTGCCGATGGCGTTCGAGTTCCTTGAGGATTTCAGACTTGAGATCCTGGCGGCTTGCGACATCCATGATCTCGAACAGGGTGACCAGCGCGAAATGGTGATGCTCCGGCAGGGCGCTTTGCTGCAACACATCGGCTCGGCGGAACAGGTGTTCCAGCCTGAGCAGGGTGCGCACGCGTTCGTGCAAGGGGTATTCGTACAGAATCACGGACCGATCCAGTGGGGTGCCGCAAGGGCTCAAGACCCTGTGCGAGAGATATTGGTTTTGTCGTCAGCGGGTGTTGCGGCGGCTGACCGCATTGTCCTGCAAGCCGCGACCGAACTCAATTTTTGTGCACAAGTTGCAAATACTGCGCATGCAGCAAGTCGACCTGACCGCTCAGGCTCTGCAGATCGCCGCTGTTGTCGAGCACATCGTCAGCCACCGCCAGACGCTGCGCCCGCGTGGCCTGTGCCGCAAGAATGGCGTTGATGGTGGCAACATCCAGCCCCGAGCGCGCTTGCACCCGCGCGACCTGCATCTCGACGGGGCAATCGACCACGCAAAGGCGGTCGATCTGCGGCCGCCAGCGCGCTAGATTTTCAACCAGCAGGGGCACGACGAAAACGATATAAGCGCCTTTCCGTTGAAAGGCGGCCTCGCGCATGGCCGCGCCGATGCGAGGGTGCAGGATGGATTCGAGCCGCGCGCGAGCTTGTGGGTCGCCAAACACCCGTTGGCGCATGGCGGCGCGGTCGAGCGCGCCGCTGGCATCGCAGATTTGCTCGCCGAAGGCCTCGATAAGCGCAGGCATGGCCGCGCCCCCGGCGGCGGTGAGCTGGTGGGCCAGCACGTCAGCGTCGACTATGGCGGCGCCGAGGGCGGCAAGCCGATCGGCCGCTGCCGACTTGCCCGAGCCGATGCCGCCCGTCAGGCCAATGCGCAGTCGGGGCGCCCGGTTCATGCCCCGGAGGCGGGAAGCAGTAGGGCCACCAGGGTGTTCGGCCCGATCAGCAGCAACAAAATGCCGGCGGCGGCGAGAAAGGGCCCGAAAGGAATCGGGCGGCCGCGCTCCGTCAGTTTGAGCAACTGCAAGGCGATGCCGATCACCGCGCCGCAAATGCTGGACAGCAAAATGATGGGCAGCAGCGCGGCAACGCCAAACCAGGCGCCGAGTGCAGCCAGCAGCTTGAAGTCGCCAAAGCCCATGCCCTCCTTGCCGGTCAACAGCTTGAAACCTTGGTAGACCGTCCAGAGCGCGAGGTAGCCGACAGCCGCACCCCACACCGCGCTGGAAAGCTGCTCCGGGTGCAGCCAGGCGTGCCACAGCAAACCGAGCCACAACAGAGGCAGGGTGATGCTGTCGGGCAGCAGCGTGGTGTCGAAATCGATCAAGGCCAGGGTGATCAGCGCCCAGAGCAGGACGATGTAGGCCAGACTGTCCCCGCTCGCACCCCAGCGCAAGACCACCGCCGCAGTCAGCAGTGCCGTGATGAGTTCGACCAGCGGATAGCGCGGCGAAATCGTCGTGTGACAACTCGAGCAACGCCCGCGGAGGAACAGATAGCTGAGCACCGGAATGTTCTCCCACCACAGGATCTGATGACCGCAAGACGGACAGCGCGAACGCGGTGCGATGAGATCGAAGCGCTCGGCAGCCTGGGTTTGAGCGTGCGGATGAAGCGTGGCGTGGGCATCGGCCTGCCACTGTCGCTCCATCATCACCGGCAGACGGTAGATGACCACATTCAGAAAGCTGCCCACCGCCAGACCGAACAGCCCGGCGGCCACGATCCAGAACGTCAGCGGCAGCGCGCCGAAATCGGGCATCAACCGACCACCTTGCCGAGGTTGAAAATCGGCAGGTACATCGCCACCACCAGCCCGCCGATGATCACGCCAAGGAACACGATGATGATCGGCTCCAGCAGGGCCGAGAGGTTTTTCACCAACTCGTCCACCTCGGCCTCATAGATGTCGGCCGCCTTGCTCAGCATCGAATCGAGCGAGCCCGACTCTTCACCGATGGAGGTGAGCTGAATGACCAGCGGCGGAAACACCCCCTGCGTCTGCATCGACGTCGTCAGGCTGGTGCCGGTGGAAACGTCTTGCTGGATTTTTTCCGTGGCGCGCAGATACACGATATTGCCAGCCGCGCCCCCGACGGCATCGAGCGCTTCGACCAGCGGCACTCCGGCGCCGAACATTGTGGCCAGGGTGCGAGTCCAGCGGGCCAGCGCGCCCAGACGCACCAGTTTGCCGAAGACCGGCACGCGCAGCAGCAGTCGGTCCATGGTCTCCTGCATCTTGATGGACTTTTTCCACGACTGCAGAAAGAAGTAGCCGCCCAGGAAAATGGTGCCGAACAGGATGTACCAGTAGTGCACGAAAAAGTTGGATATGGCCACCACCATCAGCGTGGGGGCGGGCAGGCTCGCGCCGAACTGCGAGAACACATCCGTGAACACGGGCACGACGAACAGCATGATGATGGACACCACCACGAAGGCCACGACCATCACCGCAATCGGGTAGGTGAGCGCGCTCTTGATCTTGCTGCGGATGGCCAGCGACTTTTCCTGATACGTGGCCAGGCGGTCGAGCACCAATTCGAGCATACCGGCCGTCTCGCCTGCTTCGACCAGGTTGCAATACAGCGCGTCGAAGTATTTGGGATGTTTGCGAAAGGCGTTGGACAAACTGGTGCCGGTTTCCACATCGCCGCGGATGTCCATGATCAGCCGAGCCATGTTGGGGTTGGGGTGGCCGCGACCCACGATATCGAATGATTGCAGCAGCGGCACGCCGGCCTTGATCATGGTCGACATCTGCCGGGTGAAGGTGGAAATGTCCTTGGCCTTGATCGCCTTGCCGCTGGTCAGGCGACGCTTCTTCACCTTGGTGACCAGAATGCCCTGGCGCCGCAGCGAAGCGGAGACGATGGCCTCGCTGCCCGCGCGTAACTCACCGCGCTGCAGCTTGCCTTGTCGGTCTTTCCCTTCCCACTCGAATAGCGCTTCCTTCGCCGTTCGCGCTGCCGCTGTAGCCATGGTGCTTCCCCCGTTTACTCGTTGGACACGGCGATGATTTCTTCCAGGGATGTGACCCCCTGTTTCACCTTGATCAGCCCGGACTCCCGCAGAGAACGCACGCCTTCCTTGCGTGCTTGCTGGGCGATGTCCATGGCTGTGCCGTGATTAAGGATGATGCGTTGTATTTCTTCAGTGATCGGCATGACCTGATAGATGCCGACACGCCCCTTGTAGCCGGTGCCGCCGCAAGCGTTACACTTTCCCGCCTTGTAGGGCTTCCAGCTGCCGTCCAGGTCTTCTTCGCGAAATCCGGCCTCCAGCAGCGTTTGTGCGGGCAGGTCGACTGGGGTCTTGCACTGGGTGCAAAGCTTGCGCGCCAGACGCTGCGCGGTGATGAGAATCACGCTGGACGCAATGTTGAACGCGGGAACACCCATATTCATCAGGCGGGTCAACGTGGTGGGGGCGTCATTGGTGTGCACCGTGGAGAGCACCAAGTGGCCGGTTTGCGCGGCCTTGATCGAAATGTCGGCGGTTTCCAGATCGCGGATCTCGCCCACCATGATGATGTCGGGATCCTGGCGCAGGAAGGCGCGCAGCGCATTGGCGAAGTTCAGCCCGGCCTTTTCGTTGACGTTGACCTGGTTGATGCCGGGCAAATTGATTTCAGCCGGATCTTCGGCAGTCGAAATATTCACTCCCGGCTGGTTCAGGATGTTCAGGCAGGAATAGAGCGACACGGTTTTGCCGCTGCCGGTCGGGCCTGTCACCAGAATCATGCCGTAGGGACGATGGATCGCGCGAAGCAGCTTTTCCCGTTCCTCCGGCTCGTAGCCCAGCGCGTCGATGCCCAGCTTGGCCGAGGAAGAGTCCAGAATCCGCATCACAATTTTTTCGCCGTACAGCGTGGGCAGTGTGCTTACCCGAAAATCGATCGATTTTTCCGGGCTGATGCGCAGCTTCATGCGCCCGTCCTGCGGCACGCGGCGCTCGGCGATGTCCAGCTTGGAAATGACCTTGATGCGCGAAGCGAGCTTTTCTTTGATCGAGGCCGGGGGTTGCGCGATTTCCCGTAGCTCGCCGTCCACGCGAAAGCGGATGCGATAAAAATGCTCGAAGGGCTCGAAATGCAGGTCGGAAGCGCGCATATTGATCGCGTCGATCAGCATTTTTTGCAGGAACCTGACCACCGGCGCGTCATCGACCTCAGCAGTCTGCTCCTTGGTGTCGGGTGCTTCGCTGCCGTCGCTGAGATCGCCCAGATCGAAATCTTCGCCAACCAGGGCGGAGATCTGCGAACTGGCCGATTGACCGGCCTGGTCGATGATGCGCGTGAGCTTGTCGTATTCGACGACGACCAGCTCGATCTGCGCCTGCGATTGAAACTTGATCTTGTCTTCCGCCTCGTGATCGGCTGGGTCGGCCGTTGCGACCACCAGACGGTTGCCGCGCTTGAGCAGAGGCAAAACCTTGTAGCTCTGAATGATTTTCGAGTCGATGGCGCCCGCCGCCAGGCGGGTCGGGTCATAGGCATCGAGGTCCAGCAGCGGCAATGAAAATGTTCTGCTGACCCAGTGCGCCAGATCGGGCGCATTCATCGACCCACTGCCGATCAGCGTGGCAATGAAGCTTGTACGCGTTTCCTGCCCACGCTGGTGGATCTGCTCGACCAGGGTCCGCGGCAGCAGTTCGGCCTGCACCAAGGCGTGCGCCAAGCCTGGCAAGGTCTTGGAAGGCGGCGAAGCGGATGCGGCGATCGAAGTGGCGGACATGATGCTGCAGAGAATAGGCCGCCCATAATGCGTGCGGTCGGGATGTTTTGTAAATCCTTCACGCTGCTCGCGGCATCGTGGTGGCGTGAAAAATCCACAGTTTAAAGGGGTAACGGCACGAATTTGAGGATCTTGAAGGGTGTGGGCCGCAGTGGAAACGAAAACAGCGGCCAATGTGAAACGATGGCGGTCGTCTGCGAATTTGCCCTGAGCTCCAGACCGGCTCAATGCCCAGGGCGGACTCAGTAGAATTGAATTCAAGCACCGCTGTTCGGTTTTGAGCGCGTGGTCCCGGTAAACCTCCAAACGCCGCGCAAAAAACTACGAAAACAGGTCAAGGCGCGGATTGCAGGGCGCTGTATTTCGCCTGCAAAGCCGTCGAGGCAGCGCGTGCTGCTGCTTGCCCGGATGGCGAAATTGGTAGACGCAGCGGACTTAAAATCCGCCGCTTTCCTGAAAAGGGGCGTGCGGGTTCGATTCCCGCTCCGGGCACCAACCAGCAATGACGACTTGAGTCGAAACCTTGTCGTTTTCAGGTCGGCATATTCTGGTCGCAATGACCCGATAAGATGCGGCCATGCGAATTCTTCTAGCCAACGATGATGGGTATCTGGCCCCCGGCCTTGCCGCGCTCTTTGATGGGTTGCGGGCGCACTGGGATGTGACGGTCATTGCGCCCGAACAAAACGCGAGTGCTGCGTCGAACGCGCTCACGCTGAATCGGCCTTTGTCGGTCTATACCGCCAGCAATGGTTTTCGGTATGTGAACGGCACGCCGTCGGACTGTGTGCACATCGCGCTGACAGGCTTGCTCGATTTCCGCCCGGATCTGGTGGTGAGCGGGGTGAACAACGGCGCCAATCTCGGCGACGACACGATTTATTCGGGCACAGTGGCCGCCGCGACCGAGGGTTATTTGTTCGGAATTCCCGCCTTGGCCATCTCACTGGTCGAGAAGGGCTGGGGGCATCTGGACACAGCGGTCGCTGTTGCGGTTGAGGTGGTGGCCAAGCTGATCGAAGACCTGCCGCAGCAAGCTCAATTGCTCAACCTGAACGTTCCAAACCGCCCTTTGAATGAGCTCGGCGGTGTGCGCGTGACCCGTCTGGGCAAGCGGCATCCGAGCCAGCCCGTGGTGGTACAGAAAAACCCTTATGGCGACACGATTTACTGGATCGGCGGCGCCGGTGCGGCGTTGGACCAGCAGGCGGGCACCGACTTCGATGCCATCGCTCAAGGGTTCGCCTCTCTCACGCCGCTGCAACTAGATTTGACGCACCATGCCCAGCTCCAGACCTGTGCTGCCCGTTTTGAAACGCGAGGCGGTGCGTGAGTGCGGGCAGCAAGTCGCCGCAGCGCTTTGTGCACTGGCCTGCGCGCCAAGCGCTTGATGCCGCGCTGAGCAAGACGCCCACAGCGCCACCCCCGCCGAGAGGGCAGTTGGGGGGCGCGCGAACTGTTGCGTTGCCCGTTCCACGTGAACCGCAAACGCGCGGAGCGTCGCAAGGCCCCTCGCGCTGCCTGCCGCGTCAGGCCGGACTTGACTCGGACGCGGTGCGTCGCGGCATGGTCGACAAATTGCGGCAATCGGGCCACTTTGACGAGCGGGTGCTGCAGGCCTTGCAGGATGTGCCACGCCATCATTTCGTCGATCCTGGGCTGGCCGCTCAAGCCTATCTCGACAACGCACTGCCCATCGGATTTGAACAAACCATCTCCAAGCCCTCGGTCGTGGCCCGCGGCCTAGATGCGGCGCTCAAGGCCCTGGCGCCGCGCGCCAATCTGGGCAAGGTGCTCGACATCGGCACCGGCTGTGGCTACGCCGCGGCCGTGACGGCCAGGGTGGCGGCAGACGTTTACAGCGTCGAGCGCATACGCGCGCTGCACGATCTGGCGCGCAACAATCTGCGCGCCTTGCGCGTGCCGAACCTGCGTTTGATTTTGGGCGACGGTATGCTGGGATGCCCGCAGGGCGCTCCGTTCGACGCGATTTTGTCGGGGGCGGCGGCGCTGACTTTGCCGCAGGTCTGGCTCGACCAGTTGGTGGTGGGCGGGGTGCTCATTGCGCCCATCGGCGACCCGCAGCAACTCTTGCTGTACCGCAAGCGCTCAGCCACTACATTCGACGTGCAGCCACTCGAAGGCGCCAAATTCGTCCCCTTAAAATCTGGTTTGACCTGAATCGACGTTGTTCATTGACATTGCCCACCATGCGGATCGCCCTGCTCGCCCTCACTCTTTCTGCCGCTGCCATGCTGGGCGCCTGTACCTCGGTGGCGCTGGCCCCCGTGCCGGTCGAGTCCAAGACCTTCCAGAAAGTGCCCCCGGTCTACGCGCCGCCCGCCACGGTGGCTGCGGCGCCTGCGGGCATCGCGACTGCCGCTTCGTCCTCTCTTGCGGGACAGCCGGGGTACTACACCGTGCAGCCCGGCGACACCTTGCGGCGCATCGCCCTGCAATACGGGACGACCTGGCAGGCCCTGGCGCAATGGAACAACCTGGACGACCCGAACGTGATCGAGGTCGGTCAGGTGCTGCGCGTTGCTCCGCCGCAAGGTGGGACGCAAGTCGCCGGGGCAACCGCGCCCGCTACTTCTGCCCCGTCGCTGCCAGCCGGGAGCACGGCGCAGAGCTTTGCCGTCACGCCACTGGCGCCTGCAGCCCCGGTCACGGCGCCGCCGCCCGCTCCAAATCCCGTGAAGCCCTCGGTGGCCGCTGCAGTGCCACCCGCACCTGTCACCCCCGCCAGCCCACCGCCCTCGGGGCCTGCGGTCATGGCCAGCAATCTGACCACAGCCACGCACGACGGCATCGTCTGGTCATGGCCAGCCAGCGGCAAGATCATTCAGGGCTTCAATGGCACGACGAGCAAAGGCATCGATATTGCGGGCAATCTGGGCGACCCGGTGTATGCCGCGGCGGCGGGTCGGGTGGTGTACGCGGGCTCGGAATTGCGCGGCTTCGGCAAGCTGATCATCATCAAGCACAACGACGATTACATCAGCGTGTACGCCCACAACAACGTCATGCTGGTGAAGGAAAACGAAACCGTGAAGCGCGGACAGAAGATCGCCGAGATGGGTTCGACCGACGCCCCACGCGTTGAACTTCACTTCGAGATCAGACTGCGCGGCAAGTCCATCGATCCCATTGGGCTCTTGCCCAAACAGCCCTGACCGCTCGCATGCCGCGCCGCCCCAAACCGGTCTCCGACTCGCCTTCTGAACAAGGGGTGTCTGTCCCAGCGGCAGGCGATCCGTCGGCCAGATCCGCCCCACAGAACGGCGCAGAATCCTGGGAAATGATCGCGCAGAAGAGCCCTGCTGCGCCGGATGCGCAGCCTGCTCCCGCGCCGACAGGCTTACCCTGTCCACCGGCGTCCATCGGCGCCATTGACGATGAATCGGGCGTAAGTGCCCTGCAGGCCTATCTCAACCACATCCGCGCCAAACCCCTTTTCACCCCGGAGCAGGAATTTGAGACGGCGACCCGCGCCAAGGCGGGCGATTTCGAGGCGCGTCAGGCGATGGTGGAGCACAACCTGCGACTGGTTGTGAGCATCGCCAAAGCCTATGTCGGCCGTGGCGCCGCACTGGGCGACTTGATCGAAGAGGGCAACCTCGGCCTGATTCACGCCATCGAGAAATTCGAGCCCGAACGCGGGTTTCGTTTCTCCACCTATGCAAGCTGGTGGATCCGCCAAAGCATCGAACGCGCGCTGATGCAACAGGTGCGCACCATCCGCCTGCCGGTGCATGTCATTCGCGAACTCAACCAGGTGCTGCGGGCGCGCAAGCATCTGGAACAGGCGGCCGACTATCGCGGCCAGACCTCCGACGAAGACGTGGCCGCGCTTCTGGGGCGCAGTACGGAAGAGGTGGCGGACTTGCTCGCCCTGGCCGAGCAGCCGACTTCTCTAGACGCTCTGCGCGAAACGCAGAGCGGCGAGAGTTACGCCGATCAGTTCGCCGACCAGAACGCGCTCAGCATGGAAGAGCAGACGCAGACCCGCGAAGTCGAGGCCCTGGTCGATTCCTGGGTAGGGGAGTTGGCCGAGCGTGAGCGCGAAGTGATCGAAGCCCGTTTTGGGCTGCACGGACGCGAGTTGGAAACCTTGGAGTCGCTGGCGCAACGCCTCGGCCTCACGCGTGAGCGCGTGCGCCAGATTCAGCAAGAGTCCTTGCTCAAACTCAAGGGACGACTGGCGCGCAACGGGGTCGACCGAGGTTCGCTGCTTTAAGGCTGGCGAAACTGGCTTGCTCTGGCTGGTTCTGCCTTGTTGATGTTTGCTTCCCGCCATGATTCGCACGCCCATCGTCACCTTTGATATTGAAACCATCCCCGACCCTGCCGCGCTGCGCGCTGCGGGTCTGGCCGACCCCGAGCTTGACGAAGCAGCCGCCGTGCTTCAGGCGCAGGCCCGCCGTCTGGAAAAGACCGGGAGCGATTTTCTCCCGGTGCATTGTCAGCGCGTGCTGGTCATCTCGTGCACCTTTCGCAATCACGAGGGGCTGAAAATCCACTCCTTCGTCGATCAAGGTGGGCAGGAAGGGCAGGTGGTGCAGAGCTTTTTCCGCGTCATCGAGAAACACGCGCCTCAGCTCGTTTCCTGGAACGGGGGCGGTTTTGACTTGCCCGTGCTGCACTACCGTGGCCTGGTGCACGGGGTGATGGCGCCGAAATACTGGGATATGGGAGAAGATGACCGCGAGATGAAGTGGAATAACTACATCTCCCGCTACCACACCCGGCATCTCGATCTGATGGACCTGCTGGCGCTCTACCAGCCGCGCGCCAATGCGCCGATGGACGTTCTGGCCAAGCTGTGCGGCTTTCCCGGCAAGCTGGGCATGGACGGCAGCAAGGTTTTTGATGCCTGGCTTGCCGGGCAGACCGACGACATCCGCCGCTATTGCGAGACCGATGTCATGAACACCTATCTGTTGTATTGCCGCTTCCAGCTCATGCGCGGGGCCTTGTCCGCGAGCGAATACGCCGACGAAATCGACCTGGTGCGACACACCCTGGGCACCCTCGCGGCGCAGGAATCGCACTGGCAGGAATATCTTGCCGCCTGGCCGGAGCAAGCCGCCGCGCGGGAAGGCTAGGGTCTGTTCCAATAGACGGATGGAACAACGATTGGAATGGCTGCAGATCGACAGCCTGGATCTTGAGGCCCGCGGGGTCGGGCGCAGCGAAAACGGCAAAGTGGTGTTCGTCGCCAATGCCTTGCCCGGAGAACGGGTGCAGGCGCGCATTCACCGCAGCAAGCGCAACTGGGAGTCTGGCGAGGCCGTGGCCTGGGCCAGCACGGCGAGCAGCCGGGTGACGCCGCGATGCCCCCATTTTGGCGTTTGCGGCGGCTGCAGCATGCAGCATGTCGATCCGGCTGCGCAATTGGCGTTCAAGCAGCGCATTCTCGAAGATGACTTCTGGCATTTGAGCCGCCTGAAGCCGCAACTCCTTCTGCGGCCCATCGCCGGGCCCAACTGGGGCTATCGCACCCGCGCGCGGCTGACCGTTCGCCTGGTGGTGAAAAAGGGCGGGGTGTTGGTCGGTTTTCACGAAAAAGGCTCCAGCTACGTTGCGGATATGCGCAGTTGCGCAGTTTTGCCGAGGGCAGTGTCCGATCTGTTGCTGCCCTTGCGCGAGTTGATCGCGGGTCTGTCCCGACCTGAGCGCGCGCCGCAGATCGAACTGGCGATGGGCGATCGGGTAACCGTTCTGGTGTTGCGCCACCTCGAACCCTTGGCCGACGCCGATCGGCAACGCCTGCGCGACTTTGGACAACAGCATGGCGTGCAGTGGTGGCTTCAGCCCAAAGGGCCTGATTCGGTCGCGCCGCTAGACCCCGACGCCGAACCCCTGAGCTATGCCTTGCCCGAGTTCGACATCGTCATGCCGTTTCGCCCGACCGATTTCACCCAGGTGAATCCGCAGATCAACCGCGTGATGGTGGCGCGGGCCTTGCGCCTGCTGGGCGCCCGGCGTACTGACCGGGTGATCGACTGGTTTTGCGGTCTGGGCAATTTCACCCTGCCCATCGCCACGCAGGCGCGGCAGGTGCTGGGCGTGGAGGGCAGCGCCACGTTGGTGGCGCGGGCGCTGGACAACGCTTTGCACAACGATCTGCAAGACAAGGTCGTGTTCACCGCCCGCAATCTGTTCGAGATGAACGCGGACGATCTCAGAGCCTACGGCGAGGCCGACCTGTGGTTGGTGGACCCGCCGCGCGATGGCGCGCTGGCACTGTGCAAGGCGCTGGCCGAGGCGGTGAACGGGCCGCTGGGAACGCCGGGCGAGGAGGAGACGCGGGCCGCAGGGGAAGCAAGCGCGATGCCCAAGCCGGTCGCACCCCCGGTCGCGCCATTCAAACCGCCGCGCCGCATTGTTTATGTGTCCTGCAATCCGGCAACCTTGGCGCGTGATGCCGGCCTGCTGGTGCATCAGGCGGGTTACACCTTACGTGCCGCAGGGGTGATGAATATGTTTCCTCACACGGCCCATGTGGAATCGATGGCGGTGTTCGAACGCGATTGAGCCCATCGTTGCCCACGAAAAACGCCCGCAATTGCGGGCGTTTTTCATGGGACTGTTTCGCGCTTACCGGCGCCCGCCACCACTGAAAAAGCTCAGGATGGACAGCAGGTTGACGAACACGTTGTAGATGTCGAGGTAGATCGCCAGCGTGGCGGTGATGTAGTTGGTTTCACCGCCGTTGATCACCCGCTGCACGTCGATCAGCATGAAGGCCGAGAAAATCACAATGGCCACGACCGAGAAGGTCAGCATCAGCGCAGGCAGTTGTAGCCAGATATTGGCGATGCCCGCGAGGATGAGCAGGATCACGCCGACGAACAGCATTTTCGACAGGCCGGACAAATCACGCTTGACCACATTCGCCAGCGTGGCCATGGCGCCGAAAATCACTGCCGTACCGCCGAAGGCCAGCATGATGAGCTGCGGCCCGTTGCTCATGCCCAGCACGAAGCCGAGCATTTGCGACAGCATGACGCCCATGAAGAAGGTGAACAGCAGCAGCAGCCCCACCCCGGCGCTGGAATTTTTGGTGCGCTCAATGGCGAACATCAGGCCGAAGGCGCCGACCAGAAAGACGATCATGGTCATGCCGGGGCTTTGCGCCATGGCCAGATTCAGCCCCGTGGCCATGCCGACCCACGCGCCGATCACGGTGGGAATGAGAGAGAGGGCCAGCAGCGAATACGTCTGCCGCAGTACCTTGTTGCGCACAGTCGCAGCGCCGCCGGGTTGGGCGTAGATGGTGTAATCGCGTTGTTCATTCATGGCAAAACTCCGTTCCTGGAAGTGGACGCTGACAGTCAGACTAACACAGGCTAAATACGTTCCACGGCTCGAATTTCAATCCCGCGCGCATGAATTTGCAAGCCTTGAGAGCGCGGGTTAAGCCCGGGTTCAGGCCGTTAGGCCGCTTGCGGGGCGCTGCCATAGACGGTTTGCAGGCGTTCGAGCGCGCCCTGCAGGGTGATGTGGTGATTTTGCGGGCCGTGCACGGCGATTTTTTCCGCGCCGAGCACATTGCCCAGGCGGGTGCTGTCGGCCAAGGTCCAGCCTTTGGACAGCCCGAACAATAAACCGGCGCGGAAGGCGTCGCCGCAACCGGTCGGGTCGAGCACCTGGCTGGCGGGGACGCCGGGAATGTCGGTGGCGCCGCCGCCTTCGCTCCAGATGCGGCAACCGTGTTCGCCCCGGGTGACGATCACCCCGCGCACTTGGGAGGCGATGTGCTCCAAGCTCCAGCCGGTGCGCTCCACCAGCAGTTCGGCCTCGTAGTCGTTCACCGCAACCCAACTGGCTTTGGCGATGAAATCGCGCAGATCGGCGCCGTCGAACAGCGGCATGCCCTGACCCGGATCGAAGACGAACGGAATGCCGGCACGAGCAAGCTGCGCCGCATGGTCGATCATGGCCGAGCGGCCGTCTGGCGCGATGATGGCGAGATCGACCCCGGCGTCCAGTGGCACGGGCAGCTCGTGCGCCCGGCCCATGGCGCCGGGGTGGAAGGAGGTGATCTGGTTGTTGTCGCGGTCGGTGATGATGTGCGCCTGCGCGGTAAAACTGTCGGCCAGTTGCCCGACGTAAGTGCGAGCAATGTGTAGCGCATCGAGGCGGTCGAGATAGCTCTGGCCGTCCGCGCCCAGGGCGCCGAGGATGAGCGGCTCGCCCCCCAGCAGCGCCAGGCTGTAGGCGATATTGCCCGCGCACCCGCCAAACTCGCGCCGCATGGTGGGCACCAGAAAGCTGATGTTCAGAATATGCACTTTGTCGGGCAGGATGTGCTCGGCAAAGCGGCCGTCGAAGGTGGTGATGGTGTCGAAAGCGAGCGAACCGCAGATGAGGGTGGACATGAGGTTCAGCCTTCGAAGCGCAGGGCAGGGAAGAGAATGACGTCGCGGATGCTGGGCGCGTCGGTGAGCAGCATGACCAGCCGGTCGATGCCGATGCCGCAGCCGCCTGCGGGCGGCATGCCGTATTCCAGTGCCCGTACATAATCGGCGTCGAAATACATGGCTTCGTCGTCGCCGGCTTCCTTGGCCTGCACTTGCGACTGAAAGCGGGCGGCCTGGTCTTCGGGGTCGTTCAGCTCGGAGAAACCGTTGGCGATTTCGCGGCCGGTGATGAATAGCTCGAAGCGCTCGGTCGTATTCGCATCGGCATCGGAGGCGCGGGCCAGGGGCGACACTTCCACCGGATAGTCGACGATGAAGGTCGGCTCCCACAGCAGATGCTCGGCGACTTCTTCAAACAGCGCGAGTTGCAAAGCGCCCAGCCCCATGCCCTTGAGTTTGTGCGGCGCATGATCGGCATCGAGGCGGCGCAACTCGCCGCGCAAAAAGCCGTCATCGGCCAGTTGCGCGTCGGTGTAGTCGGGGGCGTGCTTCTGGATGGCCTGCGTCAAGGTCAGCCGCGCAAACGGCGCGCTCAAGTCCAGCGTCCGCCCCTGGTGGGTGAGCACCGCGGTACCGCAGGTGAGTTGCGCGGTGTTGCGAATCAGCGCCTCGGTGAAATCCATCTGGTCGCGGTAGGTCCACCAGGCGGCGTAAAACTCCATCATGGTGAACTCGGGGTTGTGCCGCGGGCTCAGGCCTTCGTTGCGGAAGTTGCGGTTGATCTCGAACACCCGCTCGAAGCCCCCCACCAGCAGGCGCTTGAGGTAAAGCTCGGGCGCGATGCGCAGATACATCTGCTGATCGAGCGCGTTGTGATGCGTGGTGAACGGCTTGGCCGCAGCGCCTCCGGGAATGGGGTGCAGCATGGGCGTTTCCACCTCCATGAAGCCCGCTGCCAGCATTTCGTTGCGCAGCGCCGCGATGGCCTTGCTGCGCAGCGCGAAGCGTTCGCGCGATTCCGGTGTGGCGATGAGATCGACATAACGCTGGCGGTAGCGCGTTTCCACGTCTTCGAGGCCGTGAAACTTGTCGGGCAGGGGGCGCAGCGACTTGACCAGCAATCGCACCTGCTCGGCCCGAATGGTGAGCTCGCCGGTGCGCGTTTTGAACAGCACGCCTTCGCAACCGATCCAGTCGCCCAGGTCGTAGTGTTTGAAGACCGCATGGGCCTCTTCACCAGTGACATCGTTGGAAACGTGGATCTGAATGCGCCCCGTACCGTCCTGCAAAGTGGCAAAACTGGCCTTGCCCATCACCCGCTTGAGCATCATGCGGCCCGCCACGCGCACCCGCACGCCAGCCGCTTCGAGCGCGTCGGGCTCGTCGCCAGCGTGCTGCGCCTGCAGGCTGGCTGCCTGGTGCGTGGGCTTGAAATCATTCGGAAACGCCGGGCCGACCTCGCGCAACGCGGCGAGTTTGGCGCGGCGCTCCGCGATGAGGTGGCTGTCGTCAGCGGCGGGCGGATGGGGGGCGTCAGTATTCATGCGGGATGGAGGGACGGTTTCTCGGAAATGTCCACGATGTCAAGCGGTGCGGGGTGGTGGGGCGGCTTGCGCGCGGCTCACGCGCCAAACCGACCGATTTTAGCCGCCCCTCACGCCTGAGCATTCCCCAGCCACAACCCCAGCCAGAACAAGCCGATCAGGCCGAATTGAGCGGCGAGATTGACCACGCCAAAAGTCCACTGCGCCCCGGCGAATCCGGCGACGATCTTGCTCACTGCGTTGGTCGCCAGGGCAAGGCCGATGGC
>NZ_NCKP01000042.1:0-24945 GCF_002282795.1 Thiomonas sp. 13-64-67 | reverse complement strand
CGGCAGGAGGCGTTTGCGGCGGCGTCAGACCGGTGTAGGGCAAACCGCGTCCGAATGGCGTCTGCGATGAGTCCGGCAAGGTGTAGACCATCACATACTGCGCCCCTTTGCTGGTGATGAGCTTGATTTGAGCGGCCAGTTCATCAGCCGCGGTCGCGACGGTGTTCTGCGCGTTACTGACTGCGGAAGTGGTTGCGGATTGCTGCGCCTCCGCTTGGATTTGCGCAATCTGCGCCTGCGTCAGATTGGGGTTTTGCTGCAGGGCGCTCGTGACGGCCTGCGTGACGGCTTGCTTCACTGTGGCGCTTACCGTACCCAGAGCCGTAAAAATATCGTTATTGCCAGCCAGTACAGTGACCAACTGATTGCTGTTGAAAGTGCCAAATTGCGCCAGATAGTTTTGCACCTGCGTACTCACGGGGACCGTCAGCGCAGATGTGTAGGGAACCCCGCTCGAATTTACGTAGGGCTGGCCTGTTGTAGGGTTGATGATGTAATAACCAATGCCAGGCTGCTGTGCAACACGAGAACCACCTTGCGCGAAATTCGTGCAAAGTGAAGAGTCTGTTGCACCATAGGTGTTAACACAATTCATCGTCGGAAATATTGGCCCACTGAACGCACCTGTGGTCGGATCTTGGATATACCCATAGCCGATTTGATTAGGCAGAGGCACAGGCACTTTCAAATCAGTAGCCAGATCTGCAACCCAGCCCGGGCCAGGGTTTACGGTGAACTCCCCGCCGTAGGTTCCATATTGTTGAAGGGCTGCGCTTGCATTGGAAATCAAACTCCCTCCGAAGGCTGTTAGTGCATCGGTGGGATTGGTTGCTGGATTTGTCGTTGTACCAGGCAAGTACTGGTAGTACGTAGCTACTACAGCCGGTGTGTAGGTTCCTGCATCCGACAGACTATCGCCAAAGACAACCATTTGCTTGAACCCGCCGCTCGGCGGCGCGGCCGGCGCCGTGCTGGCCGAATTCACACTCGCCACGGAGGCGGCCAGCGCAATCCAGACACGATTCCGCATGAACATCTCCTCAAACATTGTTGTATGCCTGCTGGCCTGCAGGCGGGCGGGTCAAAAAAAGAACGACCGTTCGCTTTAGCGTAGCCGAAGGAAAATGGCGTCGCAAGAGTGGTACTGCGCATTTGCCACAGGTTTGCCGATTTGCAACAAAAGGATACATGTTCGCCTTTTGTGGCGAACCCCCCGCTCTTGCAGAGCGTCAGCGACCCGAGCCATGCACTGCGCGCGTCAGCCGGTCGCGCAGCGCCAGCCACGCAGGCGATGGCGGCAAGACTTCAACGCAAATCTCCTCGAGCCCTGCCGCATCCAGTTTGCGTAAAGCAGCGTAAAGCTGTTGCGCATAGGCAGCAGGATCGGCAGGCAGCGTGACCCATGAGGAATGGGGCGCATGTGGCTGCGGCGGGAATGCCAGCACCCCGATGCGCCGCCCCGCGCCCGCGTCTGCGTCTGCGTCAATCCCCCAGCGTGCATTGATTTGCTCGCGTGAACACCACTGCAGCGGTGTGCGCGGGGCGTAATGCGCCGGCAGCACACCCGCCACACGCGGGGCAGAGTCTGCCGAGCGCAGCAAGTCGGCCTCGGCCACGCCCAGGGTTTGCGCGATGTCAGCCGCCTGCAACTGCCCCGGGCGCAGGATGCGCGGGGGTTGCACGGTGCAATCGACGATGGTGCTCTCGATGCCCACGGCGCAGGCGCCGCCGTCGAGCACCAGCAGGTCGTCACCGAGTTCTGCATGCACATGCGCCGCCGTGGTAGGGCTGATGCGGCCAAAACGGTTGGCCGAAGGCGCCGCCAGCCCGCCCTGCCCACCTTTGAAAATCGCCAGCACGGCCTGGGCGACGGGATGGGAGGGGCAGCGCAGGCCGATGGTGTTCTGTCCACCGGCGCAGGCGTCGGCCACGCCGGGTTTGCGCGGCAGGATCAAGGTGAGCGGCCCGGGCCAGAAGGCGGCGGCAAGCTTGCGCGCGGGTTCAGGCACATCGGACGCCCAATGCCCCAGGTCGGCGGCGCGGTGGATATGCACGATCACGGGGTGGTCGGCAGGCCGCCCTTTCGCAGCATATATTTTGGCGACGGCCTGCGCGTTCTCGGCGTCGGCGGCCAGGCCGTAAACGGTTTCAGTCGGCAGGCCGACCAGTTCGCCCGCCTCCAGACGCCGCACGGCCTCAATGATCTCGCGCGGACGCACTTGGGCGTCGGTGTTCACCTCGCTCACCTCAGAACGGCTCCAGACCGAGAACGGTGCAGGCGTGCAGCGCGGTTTGGCGCGCTTCGGCAGGGGTGGCCGCCGTGCAGGTGAGGTGGCCCATCTTGCGGCCCTTGCGCGGCGCGTGCTTGCCGTAGAGATGAAGGTGCGCGCCGGGTTGCGCCAGCACGGTGGCCCAGTCGGGCTCGCGCTGCTGGCCGGTGGCGTCGAACCAGAGATCGCCCAGCAGGTTGAGCATGACGGTGGCGCTGTGCTGCCTGGGCACTAGCAACGGCGCGTTCACCAGGGTGCGCCACTGCAGTTCGAACTGCGACACGGTGCAGGAGTCGATGGTGTGGTGGCCGGAGTTGTGCGGGCGCGGCGCGATTTCGTTGGCCAGCAGGCGACCATCGCGCAGCACGAAAAATTCCACGCAGAGCACGCCGACATAGTCCAGCCCCTCCGCTACGGTGGCTGCGGCGTTCTGCGCGGCCTCGGCGATGTCGGGGGTGATGGGCGCGCCGGGCGAAAAGCTGGCGAACAGAATGCCGTCGCGGTGCAGGTTTTGCTGCGGCTCGTACAGCACGGAGCAACCGTCGCGGCCGCGTGCCATCACCACCGACAGTTCATAGGCCAGATCGAGCTTTTTCTCCAGCACGCAGTCCACACCGCCCAAGGCAGTCCATGCCGTAGGCAGGTCGGTGGCTGTTTGCACCGCGATCTGCCCTTTGCCGTCGTAGCCCAGCCGGGATGTTTTGAGAATGCCGGGAAACAGCTCAGTGCTCACCGCACCAAGGCCGCCGCTCGCGGTCAGCACCGCGTGCGGCGCGCAAGGCACGCCAAGCCGCGCAAACAAGGCCTTTTCCTGCGCCCGGTCCTGGCACACAGCCACGGCCTGCGGCGCGGGCGCCAGCGGCACGCGCGACTCCAGCCACTGCATCGAGTACGCCGGAATATTCTCGAACTCCACCGTCACCGCAGCGCAGTCACGGGCGAGTTGGTCGAGCGCCAACGGGTCGTCATAGCGGGCTGCCAAATGGATGCCGGTGACCTGCGCTGCCGGCGCGGCTTCGTCGGCTTCGAGCACGGCCACGCCATAGCCCGCGCTCTGCGCCGCCTGGGTAAACATGCGGCCCAACTGCCCGCCGCCGAGCACGCCCAGCGTGGCGCCGGGGGGAATGAATGCGGCAGACTTGCTCATGCCGGGCTACCCACATGCATGGCCCGCGCTGCGGCGGTTTGCTCCGCGCGGAAGGCGTCGAGCTGATCGCGCAGGCCCGCGTCATGCGCCGCCAGCATCGCCACGGCAAACAGCGCGGCATTCGCCGCGCCGGCTTCGCCGATGGCAAAGGTCGCCACCGGCACACCCTTGGGCATCTGCACAATGGACAGCAGTGAATCTTCGCCCCGCAGATACTTGCTGGGCACCGGCACGCCGAGCACCGGCACCGTGGTCTTGGCCGCGAGCATGCCCGGCAGATGCGCCGCGCCGCCCGCACCGGCGATGATGGCGCGCAGGCCGCGCTGCTGCGCACTGTCGGCGTAGGCAAACAGATCGTCGGGCATGCGGTGCGCCGAGACCACCTGGCAGTCGTGCGCCACCCCAAAGCGGACGAGGATATCCGCCGCATGGCGCATCACCTCCCAGTCGCTTTGCGACCCCATCACCACGCCGATTGCGGCCATCTGCTCTCTCCTGTGCAACGCCTGTAAACGGGTGATTTTAAGAAGCCGTGGATCAAGCCCTTGAAATCGCGCCCCGCTATGCTCCATCCAAACGCAGATCGTGCGCCTGCATACACCCCTTGGTATGGCGCCGACCGCCCCCATTTGCCCTGCTCATTCAGGAGTCGAACATGATTGATGCCACCGTTGCCAATTTTGAAACCGAAGTCGTTGAAGCCTCCCATACCGTCCCGGTCTTGGTCGATCTGTGGGCCCCGTGGTGCGGCCCCTGCCGCGCGCTTGGCCCCATTCTCGAAAAGCTGGAAGTGGCTTACGAAGGCCGTTTCAAGCTGGTGAAAATCAACACCGAAGAAGAGCAGGAACTGGCCGCTGCGTTCGGCGTGCGCAGCATCCCCATGGTCATGCTGCTCAAGGACGGCCAGCCGGTGGACGGTTTCGTGGGCGCGCTGCCCGAAGGCCAGATCCGCGAATTTCTCGACAAGCACGTTCCCGACTCCGCGCCGGAGCAGGCGGATGAGGCCGAACCGAGCGATGCCGAAGCCGCGTCTGCACCTGCGCTGCCGCTGCTAGAAAAGCTGCAGCAAGACCTGGCCACCAATCCGGCCAACGACAACGCACGCAAGGCGTATGTCGAACTGCTGCTGAAGGACGGCCGCACCGCCGACGCCAAGCTGGCGTTCGAGCCCATTGCCGGCAAAGCGCTGGCCGACGCCCGCATCCAGGCTTTGGCCGACTGGCTTTGCGCCGCGCAGGCTGCGCCCGGCCTGCCCCCTGTTGCCGCGCTGCAGGCCAGCATCGCCGCCAACAAGCGCGACTTCGACGCCCGCTACGCCCTGGCGCAGCAACACATGGCCGCGCAGCAGTGGACCGCGGCGCTGGACGAACTGCTCGACATTCTCATGCGCGACAAAAGCTGGAGCGAAGACCGCGCGCGCAAGACCTTTGTCAACATTCTGGAGCTGATGACGCCTGCAGATGCCCCCAAGCCCGCGCCCGGCCAGCCCCCGGTCACCGATCCCACGGTAGAGAGCTACCGCCGCCGCCTGAGCATGACGGTACTGAGCTGAGTTCTCCGGATCTCACAAAAACGCCGACTCGAAGTCGGCGTTTTTCATGGCGTTTACACACGCGTTACAGCGTGATCTGCGTCCCCAGCAGTTTGAGAAACTGCGCCATCCACGCCGGATGCGCGGGCCAGGCCGGGGCGGTCACCAGATTGCCCTGCGTCACCGCCTGATCGACTGGAATATCGGCATAGTCGCCGCCGGCCTCACGCACTTCCGGGCCGCAGGCCGGATAAGCCGAGCACTTGCGCCCCTGCAGCACGCCCGCCGCCGCCAGAATCTGCGCGCCGTGGCATACCGCCGCCACCGGCTTGTCGGCGCTGAAAAAATGCCGCACCAGATCGAGCACCTTGGGGTTGAGCCGCAGGTATTCGGGGGCGCGCCCGCCGGGGATGACCAGCGCGTTGTAGTCCTCGGCCTTCACTTCGGCGAAAGTGGCGTTGAGGGTGAAGTTGTGGCCGGGCTTTTCGGAATAGGTCTGCGCGCCCTCGAAGTCGTGAATCGCGGTTTTCATCTGATCGCCCGCCTTCTTGTCGGGGCAGACCGCATGCACCGTGTGGCCCACGGCCAGCAAGGTCTGGAACGGCACCATGGTTTCGTAGTCTTCGGCGTAATCACCCGCCAACAACAGAATGCGTTTTGCAGCCATATCGAGTCTCCGTTGAAAGTGCCCCCAGACCTGCCGCGTTCGCGTCAGCCCCCCGAGGGGGATGAGAAAACTTGGGGCGGCCCGGCGTTTTCTCATGAGTCTGCCGCACGTGCGGCCCGCCTATTGTGAAACGCAGCGGGTGAAAAACTCAACCCTGCGAATTTCTACAATCGCCCCATTCCTCACGAAAGCTCGCTCATGACCTCTGCCCTGCTGCAATCCTCCCTGCATTCCCTGCCCCTGCTGTCACGCGGCAAGGTGCGCGAAAACTATGCCGTGGGCGCCGACCGCCTGCTGATGGTGGCCACAGACCGCATCTCGGCGTTTGACGTCATCATGGCCGAGCCCATACCCGGCAAGGGCGAAATTCTCACCCGCATGGCGCGGTTCTGGTTCGGCCTGCTGCACGACGTGGCGCCCAACCATTTGCTCGACATCGACCCCGAGACCGTGGTGGCCGCAGACGAGCGCAGTCAGGTGCGCGGTCGCGCCATGGTGGTCAAACGCCTCAAACCCCTGCCGGTCGAAGCCGTGGTGCGCGGCTACCTCGCGGGTTCGGGCTGGAAAGACTATCAAGCGACCGGCGCGGTCTGCGGCGTCGCCCTACCAAAGGGCTTAAAGCTCGCCAGCAAACTGCCCGCGCCCATTTTCACCCCCGCCACCAAGGCCGAACTGGGCGAGCATGACGAGAACATTTCCTTCGCACAAATGGAGCAGGCCATCGGTGCCGAACTCGCCGCGCAAGTGCGCGACATCAGCATCACCCTCTATCAACGCGCCGCCGACTACGCCGCCGCGCGCGGCATCCTGATTGCCGACACCAAGTTCGAATTCGGCCTCGATGACAACGGCACCCTCACCCTGATGGACGAAGTGCTCACCCCGGATTCCTCGCGCTTCTGGCCCGCCGACACTTGGTTGGAGGGCAGTTCGCCGCCGAGCTTCGACAAACAGTTTCTGCGCGACTGGCTAGAGGGCGTGCCCGGCTGGAACAAACAACCGCCGCCCCCCACCCTTCCCGCCGACGTCATCGAGCACACCCTGGCCCGCTACCGTGAGGCACTGGAACGGCTCACGGCTTGATGGCGTAAGCGCAGACGACCCCGACAAACATCGCCAAACCCAGATAGTGGTTGAGCCGGAAGGCGCGAAAGCATTGCGCCGGATCGCGCTCGCGGATGAGGGTGTAGTGATACCCGGCCTGCGCTGCGGCGGCGGCCACGCCCAGGAAGTAAGGCCAGCTCAGTTGCAGCGCCCACCCCACGGCAGCCCATAGGGCGATGTAGGCGCAATAGCTCGCCATCACCGCCGCCACGTCGGCGCGGCCGAAGGTGATGGCCGAGGTCTTGATGCCGACCTTGAGATCGTCTTCGCGGTCGACCATGGCGTATTCGGTGTCGTAGGCCAGCACCCAAAACAGATTGCCCAGCAGCAGCACCCAGGCCAGCAGCGGCACGTCGCCGCGCGCTGCGGCGAAGGCCATGGGAATGCCGAAGCTGAAGGCCACGCCGAGATAGGCCTGCGGCAGCGCCAGCCAGCGCTTGGTGTAGGGATAGGCGATGGCGATCAGCAACGCCGCGACCGACATCTGGATGGTGAGCAGGTTGGTGGTGAGCACCAGGCCGAAAGCGGCGAGTGCGAGCGCCGCGCCGACCAGCAGCGCCTCCCGGGTGGACACCTTGCCCGAGGTGACCGGACGCTGCGCGGTGCGGCGCACGGCGCGGTCGAAGTCTTGGTCGGCCACATCGTTCACGGCACAACCAGCCGAGCGCATGAGAAACGTGCCCGCAATGAACACGACGACCAGCCACCAACTCGGCCTGCCATCGCTGGCGATCCACAAAGCCGACAGACTCGGCCACAACAAGAGAAGAGAACCGACCGGCTTGTCCCAACGGATCAAGGCCAGCCATAAGCGCAAACGTTCCATGCGTGAATTATCGCCACGCAGGGAACGTCGATGAAACGGATGACGGGGAAACGACTAAACGCCGATCAGCCTTCGAGCAAGGAGCGCAGCATCCAGGCGGTCTTTTCGTGAATGTCCAGGCGCTGGGTCATTAGGTCGGCGGTGGGCTGATCGTTGACCTCGTCGGCCACGGTGAACACCGCGCGCGCCGTCTTGGCCACAGCCTCGTGGCCCTTGACCAGAATGCCGATCATCTCCTGAGCCTTGGGCGGCTGCGCCGGCACGTCGGCCAGGCTGGAGCGCGAACTGAAACCGTGATAGGAGCCGGGCACGGAGAAGCCGAGTGCGCGGATGCGCTCGGCGATCGGATCGACCGCATTCCACAGCTCGGTGTACTGATCCATAAACATCAGATGAAGGGTGTTGAACATCGGCCCGGTCACGTTCCAGTGGAAGTTGTGCGTGGTGAGATAGAGCGTGTAGGTATCGGCCAGCAGATGCGAGAGCTGCTCGGCCACTTTGGCGCGGTCGTCATCCGAAATGCCGATGTGAATCGGGGTCGATGAGGCATGCAGGGTGCTTTTGCTCATGATGTTCCTTTCAGTCTGTTGGATCAAGGCTAACCATAGCGCCCGGCGGCAAACCGGCGCAAGCGCGGGGCATCAATAAAACGAGAGATCGGTCAGTCATTCGCAGCGCTCAAGCGCCATAGCCTTCCGGGTTGCCCTGCTGCCAGCGCCAGGCGTCGGCGCAGATGGTGTCGAGCCCGCGTTTGGCGCTCCAGCCCAGAAGGGCTTTCGCCGCCGCCGGATCGGCCCAGCATTCGGCGATGTCGCCCGGACGGCGCGCCACGATCTCATACGGCAGATCGCGGCCGATGCTCTTGCCGAAGGCCTGCACCATCTGCAGCACCGAGTAGCCTTGGCCGGTGCCGAGGTTGACGGTGAACATGCCCTCATGGCCTAACAGATAACGTAGCGCTGCCACGTGCCCCTCCGCCAGGTCCATGACATGGATGTAGTCGCGCACGCCGCTGCCGTCCACCGTAGGCCAGTCGCCGCCGAACACCCGCAGCTTCTGCAGGCGGCCCACCGCCACCTGGGTGATGTAGGGCATGAGATTGTTGGGAATGCCGCGCGGGTCTTCGCCGATGAGCCCGCTTTCGTGCGCACCCACCGGGTTGAAGTAGCGCAAACGGGCGATGCGCCAATGCGGCTCGGCCCGGTGCAGATCGCCGAGAATTTCTTCGATCATCAGTTTGCTGCGGCCGTAGGCATTGGTCGCGCTGAGCGGAAAGTCTTCGCGAATGGGCGTCGAAGCCGGATCGCCATAGACCGTGGCCGACGACGAGAAGATGAGGTTGTGCACCTTGGCGCGCTGCATCGCCTCGAGCAAAACCACCGTACCGCCGACGTTGTTGTCGTAGTACATCAGCGGTTTTTCCACCGATTCGCCCACTGCTTTCAGACCGGCGAAGTGGATCGCTGCGTCGATCTTGTGTTGTGCGAACACGGCATCGAGCCGCGCCGGATCGCGAATATCAGCCTGCACGAAGACGGGGCGCTTGCCAGTGATGCGCTCCACCCGCGCCACGACGCAGGTGTGCGAGCCGATGTAGCCGGCGCCGCCGGTGACGAGGATGGTGGCTGTGGTCATGTCGTTTTTGCGGTGAAAGTCGAGGAATGGAAGGGAGAAGGGTTTCCCCTATTCTGCCTTGTCAACATGAGGCACAAACATCATTCACGCGGGCGCCCCGTTACGATGCTGCGCCATGACCCCAGAAGCCCGCAACGAAGCCCCTCCCTCCCCCTGGATCGTGCGCCACGCCCATCTATTGCGCGCCGGCGGCAGGGTGCTCGATGTGGCCTGCGGCGGAGGTCGCCATGTGCGCTGGCTGCAGCAGCGCGGCCATACGGTGTTTGCGGTGGATCGCAACGCTGAAGCCCTCGCCGGGCTGCGCGATCTGGCGCAGGTGCTGGTGGCCGACCTGGAAGCCGGTCCCTGGCCCTACGGCGAACAAACTTTCGATGCGGTGGTCGTGACCAACTATCTCTGGCGCCCTTTGCTGCCGCGCATCGTGGAAGCGGTCGCCCCCGGCGGCTTTCTGCTTTACGAAACCTTCGCCCTCGGTCAAGCCAGCGTGGGCAAGCCGTCGAATCCTGATTTCTTGCTGCGCCCCGGCGAGTTGCTCGACGCAGTGCGCCCGGCGCTGCGCGTACTGGCCTTCGAAGACGGCTTTGTCCAAGCGCCTCACCCCGCATATGTGCAGCGCATCGCCGCCGTGCGCGAAGCGCCCAACGCCAGCGCGGCAGACCGATACAATCTTCCCATTTGACAGGCAGCTCACAAGCAGCACACGCAGACCAATGTCCTCCCAACCTCTGGTCATCCGCGGCAGCATCGTCGCCCTGGTGACCCCCATGCACTCCGATGGCAGCGTGGACTACCCCGCGCTGCGCAAGCTGGTCGACTGGCACATCGAACAAGGCACCGACTGCATCAGCCCCTGCGGCACCACGGGCGAATCTCCCACCCTGCCGGTGGACGAGCACATCGAAATCGTGCGCACGGTAGTCCAACAGACGGCTGGCCGCGTGCCCGTGATGGCCGGCGCCGGTGCCAACTCCACCAGCGAAGCCATCGAACTCTCCAAGCGCTGCCAGGAAGTCGGGGCCGATTGTGTGCTCAGCGTCGTGCCCTACTACAACCGTCCCACGCAAGACGGCATGGTGGCGCATTTCACCGCCATCGCCGAGGCGATCGACATCCCCGTGGTGCTCTACAACGTGCCGGGCCGCACCGTGGCCGATATGCAGGTGGACACTGCCCTGCGTCTCGCACAGGTGCCCGGCATCATCGGCATCAAAGAGGCCTCAGGCAACATCGACCGCGCCGCACAGCTCATTCGGCGCGCTCCGTCTTCGTTTGCCATTTATTCCGGCGACGACCCGACCGCCGTGGCGCTGATGCTGCTGGGCGGGCATGGCAACATCAGCGTGTCGGCCAACGTCGTTCCACGCCGCATGCACCAACTGTGCACGGCCGCGATGGCGGGCAATGCCGCGGTGGCCAGCAAACTGCATTTCGAGCTCATCGAGCTCAATCAGCTACTGTTCTGCGAGCCCAACCCCATACCCGTCAAGGAAGCGCTGCGCCTTATGGGTCGCATCGGCTCGGGTCTGCGACTACCCCTGACCCCCTTGCAACCGACCTTTCACGCCCCGTTGCGCGCGGCCTTGCAGGCGCTGGGCCTGCCGGTGGTTCACTGATTTCGTTCACTGATTTTCCCCATTCACCCCTTCGCATCTCCGAGACCTTCTTGCGTATGAACCTATCCAATCACTGGCGGTTGAGCGCCTTGGCCATTGCCCTGAGCGCCGGCGCCTTCCTCAGCGGCTGCTCATCCCTGAACACCGTTGTTCAGGGCAAGGGAGTGGACTACGAAAGCGCCAAACAGGGCAATCCGCTCGAAGTGCCGCCCGACCTCACCCAACTTGCGCGACAAGAGCAATACGTCGTTCCGGGCAGCCCCAATGCCCCGGTGAGCGCGCTCGCTTACGACAAGGGAGTGCAAACCGCCGAGCAAGTCGCCAAGACCAACACCGTTTTGCCGCAATACCCGGGCATGCGCATCGACCAGGCGGGCGGTCAACGCTGGCTGGTGGTCGACTCCAGCCCCGATCAACTCTGGGAAAAAGTCAAAGGTTTCTGGCAGGAAAACGGCTTCTATCTCACCCAGGCTGATGCCACAACCGGCGTGATGGAGACCGACTGGGCGGAAAACCGGGCCAAACTGCCGCAGGACTTCATCCGCAAGTATCTCGGCAAGGTGTTCGACAGCCTGTACGACACCGGCACGCGCGACCGCTTCCGCACGGTGTTCGAGCGCACACCCGACGGCAAGGGCACGCAGATCTACATCACCCACCAGACGATGAAAGAGGTCTACAACTCCAACGACAAATCGACCACGGCCTGGGAGCCCGCCACACCCGATCCGGGGCTCAACACCATCTTTTTGCGCAAACTCATGGTCACCCTGGGTCTGAGCGAGGAGGCGGCGAAACAACGCATCGAAAATCCGGTGCAATTGGCCCAACCCGTGGCCTCAAAACTCGTGGACGACGGCCTGGCGCTGCAATTACAGGACGGCTTCGAAACCGCTTGGCGTAAGGTCAGCCTGGCGATCAATACTGCAGGCTTCACCGTGATTGAACGCAACCGCGCAGAAGGCCGCTTCGATGTGCGCTACATCAGTGCTGAAGCCGCGCTCAAGGCCTCGCAGGACAGCACGGGATTTTTCGGCAAGCTGTTCGGCAAAAAGGAAAGCGAGCCCAAACCGGCCGACTACCGCATTGCCCTGCAAAACGCCGGGACGCAAACCGTGGTGACCGTGCAGACGCTTGAGGGCAAGCCGCTGCAGACCGACGACGCGCGCAAGATTCTGCAAATCCTGCAACAGCAGATTCAGTAGGTCGTAACTCACCCAAGACCATGGCCCACTAGAGGGCTATGGTCGACCAAAATTCAGACCACAAAAAAGCCGGCTTGCGCCGGCTTTTTTGCATCTGCAAAGAAATTACTTGGCAGCGCTGGCGCCAGATGCAGCAGCAGCCGGGGCCGAAGCAGCGGCGGGAGCCGAAGCAGCAGCGGGAGCCGAAGCAGCAGCAGGTGCCGAGGCCGGAGCCGAGGCAGCAGCGGGGGCAGAGGCAGCAGCGGGAGCCGAAGCAGCCGGAGCGGCTTCTTCTTTTTTACCGCAAGCGGCCAGGGCGAGAGCGGCGATCATGGATGCCAGCAGAAGGGACTTTTTCATTACTTTCCTCTAAGCGTCAGTCAAAATGGGGGTTGGCCCGAAAAAATTCTTTACCGTCCTGATTGAACCCAATCGCAACCAGAACCGGTTTGCATATCAAGTTCAGCGCATAAGTATAGTGGGACTTCGGGTTATCCCCGTGTTGCAATTTCAAGGTTCCGAATTGCCGTGTTGCAAAATTGTCACAAACCCAGAATCACCGCAGGAAATGCCGGGGTGGCCTGCTCCCAGACCTCGTCGAAACGCATGCGCAAGGCGTGCACACGCGCAGCCGTCTGCAAGGTCTCACCCGACATCCATGTCGCGGTATGTGCATAGACGGCGCAGCGAGGCGATCCTGCCATTTCGACCAATCCGCGAGCGCCCGTTTCGGCAATCTGGCGACAACTCACCAGGTGAGCAAAGTCGCGGCGGAACGCGGCGAAGCGCGGAAAACGGCCTCTCACCTGGCTCCAGTCCAGCGCCAAAAACCGCAGGGCATCGAGACGTCTGGCATCGCGCAGCGCCCATTGCTCCAGTTGCTGGATGAACGCGGGCTGATTCAACGGCCAGGCGCGATAGTCGGCGCTGAAACAGTAAAGACTCGCTCCATGATCGGCCACAAGCGCGCCGAGGGCCGCATAGGCTTGAGTGCGCGTCTCGAAGGGCAGGTCTTGGCTGGGCGGTGTCATCTGGATGTCACTCGAGTTTGCTATTCGGGCGAACTCTCGGCTGAACGCTCATGGCCCGGTTGCAACCAGCCGATAGAGCACCAGTCGGCCAAGGCGGCCAGCTCTGCCGAACTGGCCGACTGAACCTGCGCAGCGCTCAGGTTTTGCTGATCGGCCAGTTGGCGCAGCAACGCGGAGGACGCCAATGCAGCATCCACCTTCTCTCCATTGAGGAACAGCGCCTGCGCGGTGTAGAGCATTTTGCTGCGGCGATCGAGCCGACAACCCGTCTGCCGACAGGCGCGGCGCAATGTGGCTGCAGGGGTTTCGACGCTTTCGAACCAGACCTGGGGCTTGGGAGTGGTGAGGTAGAGACCGAGCACGTTCTCGAACATCGCAGCGTCGGGTTTGAGGCGGCTGAAAGCCTCGCGGGCAAACCTCACCATAGCCGCAGGAAGCAGCGCAGGAGACGCCCCCGAGCGCAGCGGCGGATCGCGGTAGATCGCGCCGCCTTGCTGCGCTTCCGCCAGTTGCCACAACACTTCCTTGAGCAACTCGCCCTGCGGCGGCGCGCGAAAGCCCACCGAGTAAGTCATGCAATCACCGCTGGCCGCGATGCCGTCGTGGCCCCAGCCAGGGGGCAGATAAAGCATGTCGCCGGGTTCGAGGATCAGGTCTTCCTCGGGCGTGAATTTCGCCAGCAGCTTGACCGGTTTGCCGGGTTGTAGCGTGGCGTCTTCCACCGGACCGATGCGCCAGCGCCGCCGTCCGGCGGCTTGCAGCAGGAATACGTCGTAAGCATCTTGGTGCGGCCCAACGCCGCCGCCCTCGCTGGCCCACGAAATCATCAGGTCGTCGAGCCGCGCGTCGGGAATGAAGCGGAATTGCCGCAGCAAATCGCCTGCGGCATCGACGTGCAGGTTCACCCCCTGCACCAGCAGCGTCCAGTTGCGCTGTTCGACGGGCGGAAGCTGCTTGCGCGAAAAAGGCCCGTGATCGAGCTGCCAGCGGCGGCCCGCGCGCTGCAACAGGCGCGATTCGACATCGTCCTGCCCGGCCAGAGCAAACAGTTGCGCCCGGCTGAGCAGGGGCTTGAAGCCCGGAAAGGCCTGGCGCAGCAGCAGCGGTTTACGCTGCCAGATTTCGCGCAGAAAGCGGGCTTCGGTGAAGGCCCCCCAATGAAGCGTCGCAGTTGACATCTTTGTCATGTTCCAATGCGGGCGAACTTTTGGTCGTTCCCCGTTTCCATATTCAAACTCCAGCGAGCATAACCATGAAAATTACCGAAGGCCTTGTCGCCACCCTGTCCTGGCGCATGACAGACTCGCAAGGCGAGTTGATCGACGAAAACGCCGAAGGCGACGACTTCTACGTCGGCGGCGACGATCTGCTGCCGCGCATGGCCGAGCAGATGCTGGGCATGGGCGTGGGCGACAAGGGCGACATCTACCTGCAGCCCGAAGATGCGTTCGGCGACTACGACGCCGACTTGCTGCTGGTCGAAGACCGCAAGCTGTTTCCCGCCGAACTCGAAGAGGGCATGATGTTCGAGCAACTGCCCGAGGGCTGCTCGCCGGGCGATGCCGATGCCTTCTACACCGTGACCGAAATTCACGACGACAAGGTGCTGCTCGACGGCAACCATCCGCTGGCCGGTATGGCGCTGCGCATCGAATACACCGTGCTCGACGTGCGCGAAGCCGATCCCGACGAAATCGAGGCCCAAAGCGCGCTGCTCGATTCGGCTGATGCAGGGCTGTTTCTCCCCGGCGAGAAATAAACCCCGCGGTAAAACCCGCTGTTAGGCGTCATTCTCGGTTTTTCTGCTGCGCGCAGGCCGCCTCGCGCGCCAGCCGCGCTTTTTTGCGCGCGCGCCATTCCAGCCGCAGATGCAAACTCCAACCGAACAGGGTGATGAAATAACCGGCAACGGCCAGAATGAGCGCCAGCAGCGGCACGCCGACGAACAGCGGCGTGCCCAGATTCCAGGCCCAGTGCGCCAACGCGACGGTCGAATCCCAGAGGTGCAGCCAGTCGAAATCGGGCGGCGCGGTGAGCCTGTGCGCGGCCTGCGCGGGGCTGACCAGCACGCCGAGCTTGTAGGCCACGAGGTAGAGCGGCACGATGGTGAGCGGATTGCTGTAGAGCGTCACCACCAGAGCGATGGGAAAGTTGCACCGCACCAGCACAGCCAGAATGCCCGCGGTGAGCATCTGGAACGGGCCGGGAATCAAGCCGCCGATCATGCCCGCCGCTACCGCCAGCGCCACGCTGCGGCGGTTCAGGCTCCACAGCGCCGGGTGCGCAATGTATTTGGCGAAGGGACGCAGCCACGGGCTGCTTTGCATCACCTCGAACTTGCGTACCAGCAGCTTGGCCCAGCGACGCGCCATGTCACAGCCCTATGGGTTTGCGCGGATCAGTGCGCGCCGGTGGAGCCAAAGCCCCCGGCGCCGCGCTCGGTGGCGTCGAAGTGCTCCACCACCTCCCACTGCGCCTGCACCACCGGCACGATGACCATCTGCGCGATGCGCTCCATCGGTTGCACGGTGTAGGCCGCGCTGCCGCGGTTCCAGCAGCTCACCATCAGCGGGCCTTGATAGTCGGAATCGATCAGACCGACCAGATTGCCCAGCACCACGCCGTGCTTGTGCCCCAGGCCGGAGCGCGGCAGCAGCATGGCGCACAGGCCGCAGTCGTCGATGTGCATGGCCAGGCCGGTGGGAATGAGCTCGGCCTGTCCTGGTTGCAGGGTCAGCGGGGCGTCGATGCAGGCGCGCAGATCCATGCCCGCGCTGCCCGGGCTGGCGTAGGCGGGAAGCTGCTCGCGCAGACGGTCATCGAGAAGGCGGACGGCGATGCGGGGCTGAGACAAGAGGAATCCTCGGTGGATGAAGCGATTGAATCGCGGAGGGCGGCGCAGACCGCTCAGAGACCAGCACGTTCAAGCCGGACCGCGATCTCATTGATGAGCTTGCGCGCCAGCACGAGCTTGTCGCCGCTGCCCAGAGGGTGATGACCGGTAGCGTCGAACAGTTCCAGCAGGTTGTCGTCGAGGCCGAAAGTGTCCGGCCCGAGGTTGCCCACCAGCAGCGGCACATTCTTGCGCACACGTTTGGCTGCGGCGTGTTCCGCCAGTTTTTCGCTCTCGGCGGCAAAACCCACGCAGAACGGGGGCTGCGGCAAAGCGGCTACCGCGGCGAGAATGTCCGGGTTGGCCTGCAAGGCAATGGTCGGAGCGCCCTCGCCTTCGCGCTTTTTCTGTTTTTGCGCATGCACCTGTGCCGGCCGCCAGTCGGCCACGGCCGCGGTGGCGATGAACACCTGCGCGGCGCCGACCTCGGCCATCACCGCGTCGAACATCTCCTGCGCGCTGCTCACCTCCACCCGCTGTACGCCATGCGGCGCGGGCAAAGCGGTCGGGCCGCTCACCAGCACCACGCGGGCCCCGGCCTCGCGCGCCGCCCGGGCCACGGCGTAGCCCATCTTGCCGCTGGAGCGGTTGGTCAGACCGCGCACCGGGTCGATGGCCTCGAAGGTGGGGCCGGCGGTGACCAGCACGGTGCGGCCTTTGAACAATTTGGGTTGAAACGCGGCGACGATGTCCTGCAACAGGTCTTCGGGTTCGACCATGCGGCCTTCGCCGACCTCGCCGCAGGCCTGTTCGCCCGCGGCCGGGCCGCTGATCAGCGCGCCGTCTTCGCGCAGCCGGGCGACGTTGCGCTGCGTGGCCGGATGACCCCACATCTCGCGGTTCATCGCCGGGGCGAACAGCACGGGTTTGTTGGACGCCAGCAGCAGGGTGGAAAGCAGATCGTCCGACAAGCCGCCCGCCGCCTGCGCGAGCACATTCGCCGTAGCTGGCGCGACGACCACGAGATCGGCGGCGCGCGTCAGCTCGATATGCGCCATGCCATTGCCCACGCGGGCATCCCACAGGTCATCGAACACCGGCCGGCCGGTGAGCGCCTGGAAGGTCGCGGCGCCGACAAAGCGCGCACCCGCAGCCGTCAGCACGACCTGCACTGTCGCCCCCGCCTTGACCAGCAACCGCGTCAGCTCGGCCGCCTTGTAGGCCGCCACGCCGCCGGTGACGCCGAGAACGATGTGTTTGCCCTGCAAGTCCATGGCCACTGCGCGCATTTAGGCGCCGAGACGCTGTTGCAGCAGGCTCTTGGCCTGGGCCAGCGCGGCGTCGATCTGCGCGGGCTGAGTACCGCCGGCCATGGCGAAGTCAGGCCGACCGCCGCCCTTGCCGCCCACGGCCTGCGCCGCGGCACTAACCAGATCGCCAGCCTTGATCTGACCCACGCGGTCAGCACTCACTCCTGCGGCGAGCTGCACCTTGTCGCCCTCGGCGCTTGCCAGCAGCACCACGGCCGTCTTGAGTTTGGACTTGATGCGGTCCACCGCTTCGCGCAAGCCCTTGGCGTCCAGCCCGTCCATGCGCGCCAGCAGCACCGAGGTGCCGCCGATGGTGATGGCCTGCGACACCAGGGCGTCGCCCTGAGCGGCGGCCTGCTGCGCCTTGAGCTGGGCCAGGTCTTTTTCGAGCTGGCGCTGCTGCCCTAACAGTTGCTCGACCTTGTCCGCAGACTCCTCGGCCGGCGCCTTCAGGGTGCGCGACAGCCGCGCGACCAGCGCGTTCTGCTTCTGCACAAAGGCCAGCGCGTTCAAGCCGGTGATGGCCTCCACCCGGCGGATGCCCGCGGCCACACCGCCTTCAAACACAATTTTGAACAGCCCGATGTCGCCGGTGCGCGCCACGTGGGTGCCGCCACACAGCTCGCGTGACGTGCCGATGTCGAGCACCCGCACGGTGTCGCCGTACTTCTCGCCGAACAGCATCATCGCACCCAGCCCCTTGGCCTCGTCGATGGGCATCACGCGGGCTTGCGTTGCGGCATTGGCCAGAATTTCCTCGTTCACCAGGCGTTCGACTCGGGCGATCTCGTCGTCGCTCATCGGCGCGTCGTGGGCGAAGTCGAAGCGGGTCTTGTCGGCATCGACCAGCGAGCCCTTTTGCTGCACATGATCGCCCAGCACCAGACGCAGCGCCTTGTGCATCAGGTGGGTGACGCTGTGGTTGCGCATGACCGCCAGACGGCGCTCGCCGTCCACCTGCGCGGCCACGATTTCGCCCACTTTGAGACTGCCCGATTCCAGAGTGCCGTGGTGGCCGAACACGTCCGCCTGCAGCTTTTGCGTATCGTGCACGACAAAGCGCAGATTGCAGGAGTCGCCCTCGAACAGCACGCCGCTATCGCCCACCTGCCCGCCGGATTCGGCGTAGAACGGCGTGCGGTCGAGCACGACCACGCCTGGGTCGCCGGCCTGCAAGGTCGGCACCGAAGTGCCGTCCTTGTACAGCGCGACCACGCGCGCCTCTTTCACCAGCAGATGCTCGTAACCGTCGAAGCGGGTCTTGTCGCCGACGTAGTCGAGCGCGGCCTGCATCTTGAACTTGCCTGCGGCGCGTGCTTGCTCGCGCTGGCGGGCCATGGCGACGTCGAAAGCGGCTTCATCGACCTTCATGCCGTGTTCGCGGCACACGTCTTGCGTCAGGTCGAGCGGGAAGCCGAAGGTGTCGTGCAGTTTGAAGGCGAGTTCACCGGCCAGCAGATTGCCACCCGCAGCGCGCAGCGCAGCCAGTTCGGTGTCGAGCACGCCCATGCCATGTTCGATGGTCTCGAAAAAGCGCGCTTCTTCCGCCTGCAGCACCTCGGCCACGCGGCCTTGCGCCTCGGCCAGCTCGGGATAGGCCGCGCCCATCTGCGCCACCAGATCGGGCACGAGTTTGTAGAAGAACGGCTGGCGCATCCCCAGCTTGTAGCCGTGGCGAATGGCGCGGCGGATGATGCGGCGCAGCACATAACCGCGCCCTTCGTTGCCCGGAATCACGCCATCGACGATGAGAAAAGCACAGGCGCGGATGTGGTCGGCGATGACCTTGAGCGAGGCATGGCCCAGATCGGCGGTCGCGGTCTCGCGCGCAGCGGCCTTGATGAGCGCCTGAAACAGGTCGATCTCGTAATTGCTGTGCACATGCTGCAGCACAGCGGCAATGCGCTCCAGGCCCATGCCGGTATCCACGCAGGGCTTGGGCAGGGGCTTCTGGCGGAAAACGGCCAGCTTGTAGCCTTCGCCATCCTTGCTCACCAGGCCGATGCCGCCCTCGGCCTCGACGGCCTGTTTGCGCGCGGTGGCCTGATCTTCGGTCTCGAAGCGCTCCTCGCCTGCGGCGTAGCGCTCGAACTGCATGAACACCAGATTCCAGATCTCGATGTAGCGGTCGCCATCTTCTTCGGGCGAGCCGGGCGGGCCACCCCAGATCTCGGGGCCATGGTCGTAGAAAATCTCGCTGCAGGGCCCGCAGGGGCCTGTGTCGGCCATCTGCCAGAAGTTGTCGGAGGCGTAGCGGGCGCCCTTGTTGTCGCCGATGCGGATGATGCGCTCGACCGGCACGCCGACTTCCTTGGCCCAGATGTCGTGCGCCTCGTCGTCTTCGGCGTACACCGTCACCCATAGCTTCTCGGCCGGGAGCTTATAGACCATGGTGAGCAACTCCCAGGCGTAGCGGATGGCTTCGCGCTTGAAGTAGTCGCCGAAGCTGAAGTTGCCCAGCATCTCGAAGAAGGTGTGATGCCGCGCGGTGTAGCCCACGTTCTCCAGATCGTTGTGCTTGCCGCCGGCGCGCACGCAGCGCTGCGCCGTGGTGGCGCGCTTGTAGGGACGCTGGTCCTGCCCGAGGAATACGTCCTTGAACTGCACCATGCCCGAATTGGTGAACAGCAGGGTGGGGTCGTTGCCCGGCACGAGCGAGGAAGACGCCACGCGGGTGGAACCCTGCGACTCAAAATAGGCCAGAAATTTTTCGCGGATGTCGGAGACGTTCATGGGGCGGGTAAGTGGCTGTGGCACGGGCGCGGAACTGGCTCTGGCGCACGATCATGCAAAAGGTTAGATTTTAGGGCTTGCGATCCAACCCCGTTCACCCCAACCGGAGCTGCCCATGAACCGGCCCGCCAATCCGCTGTCCCTGCTCAAAGACCCCACGCTGTTCAAGACCCAGGCCTATATCGATGGCCAGTGGATCGATTCCGCCCGCCGCTTCGCGGTCACCGACCCGGCGAGCAACGCCGAACTGGCGCAGGTGCCCGCGCTGGAGCCCATGCATGCGCAGCTCGCCATCGACGCCGCAGATGCAGCCTGGCCCGCCTGGCGCGCCCTGCCGGCCAAGCAGCGCGCCGCCATCCTGCGCAAGTGGTTCGATCTGCTGGCGGCCAACGCCGACGACCTGGCCCGCCTGATGACCGCCGAACAAGGCAAGCCGCTGGCCGAGGCCAAGGGCGAAGTGCTCTACGGCGCCAGCTTCGTGGAATGGTTCGCCGAAGAAGCCAAGCGGGTTTACGGCGAAACCATCCCCAGCCCCGACGCCACCAAGCGCCTGCTCGTCCTCAAGCAGCCCGTGGGCGTCTGCGCCGCGATCACGCCGTGGAATTTCCCGCTGGCCATGATCACCCGCAAGGTCGCGCCCGCACTGGCTGCCGGTTGCCCGGTGGTCATCAAGCCCGCCGAACAGACGCCGCTGACCGCGCTGGCCGCAGCCGAACTGGCCCACCGCGCCGGTATTCCGCGCGGCGTGCTCAACGTGCTCACCGCCGACGCCGAAGGGTCGATCGCCATCGGCAAGCTGCTGTGCGCATCAAAGGTGGTGCGTCATCTGTCGTTCACCGGCTCCACCGAGGTCGGCCGCATCCTCATGGCGCAGTCGGCGCCCAGTATCAAGAAGCTCTCGCTCGAACTCGGCGGCAACGCGCCCTTCATCGTGTTCGACGATGCCGATCTCGACTCGGCCATCGAAGGCGCCATGGCGAGCAAGTACCGCAACGCCGGCCAGACCTGCGTCTGCGCCAACCGGCTGTATGTGCAGGACGGCATCTACGACCGATTCGTCGAGCGTCTGGCGCAGGCCGTGGGCAGCCTGAAAATCGGCAGCGGCTTCGATGAAGGCGTGAATCTGGGCCCGCTGATCGACGATCAGGCGCTGGCCAAGGTCGAGAAGCACATCAGCGACGCCACCTCCAAGGGCGCGCGCATGGTGGTGGGCGGCAAGCGGGTGGAGACCGGCCCCAATGCCGGACGGTTCTTCCAGGCCACCGTACTGGCCGATGTGACGAGCGACATGCTCTGCGCCAGAGAGGAAACCTTCGGCCCGGTGGCGCCGGTGTTCCGCTTCAAGACCGAGCAGGAGGCCATCGCCGCGGCCAACGCCACCGAATTCGGCCTGGCTGCCTACTTCTTCAGCCGCGACGTCGGCCGCATCTTCCGCGTGGCCGAGGAACTCGAATACGGCATGGTGGGCATCAACACCGGCCTGATGTCCAACGAAGTCGCCCCCTTCGGCGGCGTGAAACAGTCCGGCCTGGGCCGCGAAGGCTCGCATCACGGCATCGACGAATATGTCGAAATGAAATATCTCTGCCTGGGTGATTTGAACAAGTAATCCAGAGACTTTGCCTCATCAAAAAACCATTCAAAATAAGGCCCACGCCGATTATTTTCGGGTGGGCTTTTTTTTTTGCGATTTCCCGCACCGAAGGCGGGCACATAGCATGATTTACTCGCCGGAGTATTTAATTCGATGTGACTGTTTGTGTCATTTAGTACAAATTCTCAAATACTTTTACCAAATCATGCCAATCATCAGGGTTTCCACTGGCGTTGGACCCTTGAGCGCCCAGGGTGCGTTGCAGCAAAATGCAAGCGCTCTAGAGGATGAAGCTTATGCCGAACACGACCATCTTGCGCGCAGAGGGACTGAGTAAACAGTTTTCCGGATTTGCCGCAGTTCAGAATGTCAATCTGCAGGTTAACGAAGGCGCCATTCACGCGCTCGTCGGCCCCAACGGCGCCGGAAAAACCACCTGCTTCAATTTATTGAGCAAATTTATTACGCCCACTTCAGGTGAAGTTTATTTTCAGAATCAACCTATTACCCATCTGCAGCCGGCAGATATTGCCCGGCTTGGTCTGGTGCGCTCCTTTCAGATCAGCGCCACCTTTTCTCAGATGACCTTGCTCGAAAACGTCCGCGTCGGCTTGCAGCGGCAGGCCGGGCTGGCCACCCAGTTCTGGCGCTCGACCCGGGCGCTCGATCGCCTGAATGACGAGGCGATGCAGTTTCTCGAACTGGTCGGACTCGCCAGCCAGGCCCGTCGTGCGGCAGCCAGCCTGCCCTATGGCCACAAACGGGCGCTGGAACTCGCCACCACGCTGGCCATGAATCCCAAGCTGATGCTGCTCGATGAACCGACTCAGGGCCTGGGCCACGAAGACGTGCAACAGGTGACCGAACTCATCCGCCGCGTCGCGCGGGGGCGCACCGTTTTGATGGTCGAACACAATATGTCGGTCATCTCCAGCATCTGCGAACGCGTGACGGTCATGCAGCGCGGACAGGTCCTGGCCGAAGGCAGTTACGACGAGGTTTCGCGCAATCCCGAGGTGATCGCCGCCTATATGGGCGAGGCCGAAGAGGAGCTGGCCCTATGAACAGCGTCGCCGACGCGTCTTCCGCGGTCCAGGCGACAGCATCGGCACCGCCGCCCACCCACGGCAGCCCGCCGGCCGCACTGGCCATCGAGAATCTGCATGCCTGGTACGGCGAATCGCATGTGCTGCATGGGGTGAATCTCACCGTGGAGCCGGGCGAGACGGTGTGCCTACTCGGCCGCAACGGGGCGGGACGCACCAGTACGCTGCGCGCCATCATGGGACTCACGGGTCGACGCACCGGCAGCATCCGCGTTGCGGGCACCGAAGCCATCGATCTGCCCCGCCACCGCGTGGCGCCGCTGGGCGTGGGCTATTGTCCCGAGGAACGCGGCATCTTCGCCAGCCTTTCGGCGCGGGAAAACCTGTTCCTGCCGCCCGACCTGAAGACGGGCTTTTCTGGCCTAAGCACCGACGAGATCTACGCCCTGTTCCCGAATTTGAAGGAACGGGCCCATAGCCCGGGCACTCGGCTGTCGGGCGGTGAGCAGCAGATGCTGGCGGTGGCGCGCATTCTGCGCACCGGTGCGCGCCTGCTGCTGCTCGACGAGATCTCCGAAGGGCTGGCTCCGGTCATCGTGCAAGCCCTGGGACGCGCGATCACGGCACTCAAACACAAAGGCTTCTCTGTTCTGCTGGTTGAACAGAACTTCCGGTTTTCCGCCCATCTCGCCGACCGCTTTTATGTGATGGAGCGCGGCCAGATCGTTCTGGAAATCAACCGTGCGGATTTGCAGAAAAACAGAACGGCACTGCAAAACCTGCTCGGCGTCTAAGCGCGCTCGAAAGCGCAAATCCCTCTGGAGACTCCCATGAAACTCAAAACCCTCGCCTCTGCCCTCACCCTGGCCCTGGGCACACTGGCCTCGGCCAGCGCCGCAGAGCCCCCCGTCAAGATCGGCTTCATCACCGATCTGTCGGGCGTTTACTCTGCCGTGGACGGCCCCGGCGGAGTGGCCGCCATCAAGATGGCCATCGCCGACTTCGGCGGCAGCGTGCTCGGCCGTAAAGTTGAACTGGTGAGCTTCGACCACCAGAACAAGGCCGACCTGGCCGCTGGCAAGGCCAAGGAATACCTCTCGCAGGACGGGGTAGACATGCTGATGGGTGGCACCAACAGCGCCACGGCACTGGCCATGGAACCCATCGCAGCGCAATACAAAAAACCGTTCTTCGTCGTCGGCGCGGGCGCGTCGAGCATCGTCGGCAAACAGTGCACGCCCTACACCGTCATGTACGCCTACAACACCACCGCGCTGGCACGCGGCACCGCCAGCGCAGTGATCAAGAATGGTGGCAAGAGCTGGTACTTCCTCACCGCTGACTATGCCTTCGGCAAGTCGCTTGAGAACGAAGCCGCCAAGGTCGTGAAGGCGGACGGCGGCACCGTGGTTGGGCAAGTTCTGGCGCCTTTGGGTGCATCAGATTTTTCGTCTTATCTGCTGCAGGCCCAGGCTTCAAAGGCTCAAGTGCTCGGCCTGGCCAACGCAGGCGGTGATGCCGACAACGCGATCAAGCAGGCCAACCAGTTCGGCGTGACCAAGACCATGAAGCTCGCCGGCCTGCTGCTGTTCATCACCGACATCCACAGCGTCGGCCTGCCGGCTGCCCAAGGCCTGTACCTGACCACGCCGTGGTACTGGAACCAGAACGCGCAGTCGCGCGCCTGGGCCGAGCGCTACTTCAAGGAAATGCACGCCATGCCGACCTTCCTCCAAGCCGGAGACTACTCCGCCGCGCTCACCTACCTGAAGGCCGTGAAGGCCGCGGGCACGACCGATGGCAACAAGGTCATGGCCGAAATGCGCAAGATGAAAGTCAACGACATGTATATGAAGGATGGCTTCATGCGCCCGAGCGGGCTGATGATGTACCTGGAGCAGGTCAAGACCCCGGCTGAATCGAAAGAGCCCTGGGATTACTACAAGCTGGTGCAGACCATCCCCGGCAACGACGCCTTCGGCCCGGCCTCCGCCTACGGCTGCCCGCTGGACAAGTAAGAGCCGATGCCCGTCTCCGGCACGCGCAATGCCTGCCGGAGACGCTCCATCCATGGACTGACCGTCGAGGTGCAGCTTGACTGAATTGTTTGGTTTCCCCCTGCCCCTACTGCTCGGGCAACTCATGCTGGGCCTGGTGAATGGCGCTTTTTACGCCATGCTCTCGCTCGGCCTGGCCGTGATCTTCGGCCTGATGGACGTGGTCAATTTCGCCCACGGCGCGTTTTTCATGATGGGCGCCATGTTCGCCTGGATGGGCGGGCAATACCTGCATCTCAATTTCTGGTGGATGCTGTTGTTCGCTCCCCTGCTCGTCGGCCTGTTCGGCATCGGGGTAGAGCGTGTCGCATTGCGTCGGCTGCGCGGCATCGATCCGATCTACGGTCTGCTGCTGACCTTCGGC
>NZ_NCKP01000041.1:0-24995 GCF_002282795.1 Thiomonas sp. 13-64-67 | reverse complement strand
CTCTGGCTCTGGCTCTGGCTCTGGCTCTGGCTCTGGCTCTGGCTCTGGCTCTGGCTCTGGCTCTGGCTCTGGCTCTGGCTCTGGCTCTGGCTCTGGCTCCGGCTCCGACTCCGACTCCGACTCCGGCTCCGGCTCCGGCTCCGGCTCTGGCTCTGGCTCTGGCTCGGGCTCGGGCTCGGGTTGCGTCTCGCTGCGGGGCTCTGCTTCGGCTAGGGGCTGCACCGGGGGCGGAGTCGGCTCGGAATCCGCAGGTGCCGCTGTCAGCTCGGCCTGCTGCGGCGGCAAGTGCTGGCGCAAGCCGTCGATCACCGCCTGCAAGGTTTCCCATTGAAGCGCGGCGCCGGATGCGACCGAGGGCAGTTGTTGCAGTAGATCCTGTTCGCCCTGGCGGCACAGCGCGCTTACGGTCTGAAGTTGCAGAAAGTCTGCACCGATGCGAATGCCGCGCAAGGCTTCGGCGGCGTTGCCCAGCGCCTGCAGCGTGTCCTCGCGCGTGGGCTGCGGTTGCAAGCCGACGATGAACAGTCGCAAAAATTCCTCCGCATCCACGCGAAAAGCCGCCAGCAACTCCTGCGCGCTGGCTTGGCGCAGGCCGCCGATCTGAACGGCGATTTCATGCGCAATGGCCGCGTTCGAGGCGCACCTGATCGCGCCCTTCGGCCTTGGCGTGGTATAGCGCCGCATCGGCGCAGCGCAGCGTTTGCGCAATGGCGCGTTCGTTCAGCGCGGCCACGCCGGCGGAGAAGCGGATGTGCAGGCCGCCGGTCTGGGTCTGCACCAGTGGGCGCTGCGCGATGGTCTGCCGCATGCGGTCGATGATTTGCACCGCCTGCGCTGCGGTGGCGCCGGGCAGCACCAGCACGAACTCCTCGCCGCCATAGCGATAGACGCCGTCGTAGGGACGTAGCGCCCCGCGCAGCAGGCGGGCGAATGCGGCGAGCACGCGGTCGCCCGCCTGATGGCCGTGTTGGTCGTTGATGCTCTTGAAGTGGTCGATGTCGAGCATCACCACCGAGCACATCCGGCCCTGGCGCAGCACCAGCGACTGTTCGCCCTGCAGGCGCTGCTGCAGCGCGGCGCGGCCCGGAAGGCCGGTCAGCGGGTCTTGCGCCGCACGCCGGGCGGCGAACACCACCTCCAGATCGGCAAAGCCCTGCAGGGTGTCGAGGCCGAGGTCGATCAGCCGATCCCAGGTTTGCACCGCCCGGACATGCTGCTTGTCGGAGGCGGCCAGTGCGCTAATCAAGACGCCGATCTCAGCCAGACGCTGCTGCTGCGCATCGTGCAGCGGCAGCAACTCGGCGGCATCCGGCCCGCTGCGGTCGATGGCCCGGTCAAGCTGGTGTTCGATGGCCGCTCGCGGCAACGCGGCCACAGCGCCGGGGTTTTTGCGATAGCCGCCCTGGCGCAGGCAGCGCTGAAACCAGGCGGCGTAGATCTGCCGCGCCAATCGCAGGGCCGAAGTCTCCGCCGCCGGTCCAGCCTCGGGCTCTACGGAGCCCGCTTCGATCAGACCGCCTTCGAGCACACTCCAAGTCGGCGCGGACGGCTGTTTGGGTTCGGCGCTGGGTAACAAAGCAAGGGCACGCATGGGAATCTCCATCAAAGGGTGATTCCTGATTAGCAAACGCGGTGCCAGTCGATTCCTTGCTTTTTAAGGGGGTAGATGACCTATTTTTGGCGTCACTCAGCACTTCATGGGCTGCAATCAACCCTTTCTGCTCAACGCATCCGCCGGGAGACGGTTTTTTGACGCCCGAAAAAGTCGGCTATTGCAGTGGTACGACAACTTGCCCTTGCGTATCCACAATGCCACTGACCACCCGGCCCGACTGCACATTGCGCACCAGCACCGATTGCCCCACGCGGCCGTCCGCCATCGCCTGCCCCAGCGCCACCAGACGCACGCCCATGCCCTGCGCGATTAGGCTGACCGACTGGCCGTAGTGAACAAGCTGAGGGCCGGTGAGCATGCTCTGCGCCAGCGGTTGACCCGCCGCCACGCTGTAGCGCAGCACCTGCCCGACCAGCGCCTGCGCGTCGGTCACCGCACCGGGGGGCAGCCGGGTGGCGTCGCGCTCGACCATGGTGAGATCGGCCGCAGTGAGCACATGCCCGGCCTGCAGCGCACGCGCCACGACCACCACCCCCTGCGGCCGGTCCACCCGCACCGGCAGGTAGAGCGACCAGACCGAGGGCGCGGTGCAACGCACCTCCACGGTTTGCGCGCCGTAGGGGTTGGCGTTGCCAAAATACGCCGTGTGCAGATCGGCGCACTGCGGAAAGCGCAGCCCCGGCGCTGGCCCCTGAACATCGATCTTTACCTTTTCCCCGCCCGGGGGCAGCCCCGCGCGCACGAACGCCTCCACCGCCGCGCGGATAGTGGCCGGGCTCTCGGCGGCGGGCACGGCCCAGGCGAATGTCGCTACGCCCAGGCTGACATTGACGACCCACGCGAGCGCGAGCAGACGCAGGCCAGAGAACAAATAAAGACGGATGGGCATGGAGCAGGGTGACGCCGGGTAGTGGGTTTGCCTTTCTCCTGACGCAAAGTCTGTACCAGCCGGAACCCTCAGTAAGACGCCCATCGCTTGCCGTCCCAAGCTGTAGAGCGGCAAGGTCTTGCCGCTTTCCCTCGTGCCATTTGCCGCTTGCGACGCCTCGCCCCCGCAGATCCCGGCGAGTCGCGCCTGGCATGGAATCTGCAGTTAAAGCGCCACTCACTACCCGATCCACGACCATGACTTCCGCCCTCGACCGTGAATTCGCCCCGCTGCAAACCGCGCTGAACCTGCGGGCGCAGCGCCAGCAATTGCTCTCGGCCAATATCGCCAATGCGAACACGCCCGGCTATAAGGCGGTGGATCTGGATTTTTCCGCCGCGTTTAAAGCCGCTTTATCCGGACAGCAAACCGGCGGCCTGCCGCTCAAGACCGAGAACGCCAGGCAACTCGCGGGCAATGTCGCCCCGGCCGGATCGAATTTCATCGCCTACCAGGCCGGCAATAACGTGAGCCTGAACGGCAACTCGGTGGACATGAACCGCGAGCAGGCCGCGTTCCAGAAAAACAGCATTCAGTACGAAGCCGATCTCACCTTCCTCACCGGCAAGATCAAAACCCTGACCTCCGCCATCACCGGCAACTAAGCGGCGCATTCACCATGTCTCTGTTCTCCGCTCTCGATGTGGCCAATTCCGGCCTGACGGCTGAAAGCTACCGCCTCAACGTGGTGGCCAGCAATCTGGCCAATGCCAACTCCGCCGTCAGCTCCAACGGCCAGCCCTACCGCGCCCGCGAAGTGGTGTTTGCCGCGCAGCCGCTGTCCGGCCCCGGCGTGCCCGCAGGCGTCAACGGCGTACAGGTGGCCGGTGTGGTGGAAAAACCCGGCCCGCTCAAGCTCGTCTATGAGCCTGGCAACCCGCTAGCCAACAAAGACGGCTATGTGAGCTACCCCAACGTCAATCCGGTCGATGAAATGGTCAACATGATTTCCGCCTCGCGCGCCTATCAGGCCGACGTGAATGTGATGACCACTACCAAAAACCTGCTGTTGAAAACCCTCACGCTGGGCCAGTGAATTGTCCAGAACGCCCCGCCACTGACTGAAAGACCCCTGCCATGAGCACCTCTCCCATCAGCTCCAATTCCTTCCTGTCCTCGCTGCAGACGAGCAGCAGCAGCGGCACCTCGGGCAGCGCCGCCAGCGGCCTGAGCGGACTGAACAACGTCAACACTTTCTACACCCTGCTGGTGACTCAGCTCACCAACCAGGACCCGATGAACCCGATGAGCAACACCGACCTGTCGGCGCAGCTCGCGCAGTTCAGCACGGCCAGCGGCATTCAAAGCATGCAGCAGTCGATGGCCACTCTCACCGCCCAGCTCGCGCAGACGCAAGGGCTGCAGGCCGCCAATCTGGTGGGGCAGACCGTCGTGTTCGACAACAACAGCATCAGCCTGCCCAGCAGCGGCGGCACGGCTGGGGGCTTCACCCTGGCCTCGGCCGCGCAGAACGTGCAGGTGCAGGTGCTCAACAGCACGGGTCAGACCATCGACACGCTGCAACTCGGCGCCCTGCCCACCGGCGTGCAAACCTTCAACTGGGATGGATCGACCAGCGGCGGCCAGCAGGCCCCTGCGGGCACCTACACCTTCAACGTCAGCGCCACGGACGGCACCGGCCAGCCGGTTGCGGCCGTGCCTTTCGGGACGGGCAAGGTGCAGTCGGTCTATCTCAACGGCAGCAATGGCCCCGCACTCCAGATGGAGGGGCAGAGCAGCACCGTGCCGCTGTCGAGCATCGTGGGCGTGATGTAGTCAGCCGAGTTTTCCCGCTGCGTTTGCCCGAAGCACCCAACACCAAACCGCCTTCAGACCACACCATTTTTCGGGGGATTCCATGAGCACCTTCCAAACCGCCCTGTCCGGCCTGCAAGCCGCCTCCACCGACCTGCAGGTGATGGGCAACAACATCGCCAACGCCAACACGGTGGGCTTCAAAAGCTCGAACGCCCAGTTCGCCGACAGCTACGCCGCGGCCATCGCGGGCACCTCGCCGCAGTATGGACAGGTGGGCATCGGCACCTCGGTAGCCACGGTGGCGCAACAGTTCTCGCAGGGCAATATCGAGTCCACGAGCAACCCGCTCGATGTGGCCAGTTCCAGCTAGACCAGAACGGCTACATCGTCGATGCTGCGGGCGGCCAGCTCATCGGCACACCCGCGGTCAGCGGGGTGCTCACCGGCGGCTCCGGCCCGCTGCAAATCACCACCACCACCCTGGCGCCCAAGGCCACGACCAGCGGCACGCTGGGGTTGAATCTCAATGCCTCGGTCACGCCGATCCCCAGCGGCACCGCTTTCAGCACCAGCGACCCCACCAGCTACAACTACTCGACCACCAGCACGGTGTACGACAGCTTGGGCACCTCGCATCTGCTGACCACCTACTACGCTCTGCCTTCCGGCAGCGCCACGGCCAGCGGACAGGCTTGGAATGTGTATTACTCGGTGGACGGCACCACGGCCGCCGGCGGCATCACCAGCGGCGGCCCCTCCACCATCCAGTTCACCCCCACCGGAGCGATCAGCGGCACGGCCACGCTAACGGCCTCCGGCCTCACCTGGGCAGACGGCGCCTCACCTTCCAACATCACCCTCAACTTCGCCGGCTCAACCAATTACAACGCCACCTCGGTGGTGAACTCGCTCACCACCGATGGTTCGTCGGTCGGTCAGCTCAGCAATCTGTCGATCGATCCCAGCGGCGTGGTGTTCGGCCGCTACACCAACGGTCAATCGGCCAAGCTCGGGCTCATCACCCTCACCAACTTCAAGGCGCCGCAGGGTCTGCAGCGACTGGGCAACAATTACTTCGTGCCCACTTATGCCTCGGGCCAGCCGCTCACCGGGCAGCCGGGCGGCGGCGGGCTGGGCGTGCTGCAGTCCAGCGCGGTGGAACAGTCCAACGTCGATTTATCGTCGCAACTGGTCAATCTGATCGTCGCGCAGCAGGCTTATCAGGCCAATGCGCAGACCATCAAGACGCAGAACCAGGTGGTCCAGACTTTGCTTAGCCTGTAATAAAACAGCTCGCCTCCATCATGGATACCTTGTGGATTGCCGCCACCGGCGCCCGCGCCGTCCTGCGCCAGCAAGCGGTGACGACCAACAATCTCGCCAACGTGAACACCACCGGCTACCGCGGCGAGCAGGCGCAGTTCCGCGCCTTGCCGGTCTACGGCAACGCCCTGCCCACCAGCGCCTACACCACGGTGCAAGGCAACAGCGCGAACCTGCAGGAAGGGCCGATCAACCATACCGGCCGCAATCTCGACGTGGCGATTCGCGGCTCAGGCTGGATCGCGGTGCAGGCTCCCAATGGCGACACCGCCTATACCCGCAACGGCGATCTGCAAGTGAACGCCAGCGGCATTCTGTCCACCAGCGATGGTCGGCCTGTGCTCGGGCAGAGCGGCGCGCCGATTTCCGTGCCGCCGCTGGAGTCGGTGCAGATCGGCGCCGACGGCACGATCTCCGGCGTGCCGGTGGGCAGCCAGCCCAACGCGCTCGTCGTGATCAACCGCATTCAGCTCGTCAACCCGCCGCCCGCGCAGATGCAGCGCGGAGCCGATGGCCTGTTCCGCGATACCCAGGGCCCGGCGCCGGCCGACGGCAATGTGCAGCTAGCCGTTGGCGCGTTAGAGGGCAGCAACGTCAACCCGGTGCAGGCCATGATCCAGATTCTCGACAACACCCGCGCGTTCGAAATGCAGACCAAGCTGATGCAGACCGTCGATCAGAACCATCAGGCCGCCACGCAATTGCTCAACGTGAGCTGACCCGCCACGCCGCGCCCGCCCCCACAACGCCATTAGAGAAACCGCCATGATCCGCTCGCTCTACGTTGCAAAAACCGGCCTCGAAGCCGAACAGACCCGCATGGACGTGATCGCCAACAACCTGGCGAACGTCAACACCAGCGGCTTCAAAGGCTCGCGCGCCGTGTTTCAAGACCTGCTCTATCAAAACCTCACCCAGCCGGGTGCGCAGTCGTCGCAGAGCACGCAATATCCCAGCGGCCTGCAACTGGGCACTGGCGTGCGCCCGGTATCCACCGAGCGGCTGATGACGCAGGGCAACCTCACGCAGACCGGCAATTCGCTCGATGTCGCCATCAACGGCCAGGGCTTTTTTCAGGTGCTCGAACCCAATGGCACCATCGCCTACACCCGCGACGGCACCTTTCAGCTCAACAACCAGGGGCAGCTTGTCACTGCCAACGGCTATCTGGTGCAGCCCACCGTCACCATTCCGGCCAGCGCACAAAGCGTGACCATCGGCAACGACGGCACCGTGTCCGTCACCCTGCCGGGACAGGCCGCGCCGCAGCAGGTGGGTGCGCTGCAACTGGCCAGCTTCGTCAACCCCACCGGGCTGCAGAGCATTGGCGACAACCTCTATCTGCAAACCGGCTCCAGCGGCGCGCCCAACACCGGCCAGCCCACGCTCAACGGATTGGGCTCGGTGCAGCAGGGCTATCTGGAGTCGTCCAACGTCAACGTCGTGGCTGAACTGGTGGACATGATCTCGACCCAGCGCGCTTACGAAGTCAACAGCAAGGCGGTGACGGCTTCCGACCAGATGCTGCAATACGTCAACAACAATCTGTGATGACCGCGATGGTTTTCCTGCGATTTCCCCGATTGTTGCTGGCCGCGGCTTTCGCCCTGCTGCTGGGCGCCTGCGCCACGGCGCCGCAGCATCTCAGCAGCGGTTCGCTCAAGCCCCTGCCCATTCCGGCCGAACCGGAGTCGATGAATGCGCACACGCCCAACGGCGCCATCTGGCAGCCGGGCACCAATGTCTCGCTGTTCGAAGACAGCCGGGCGCACCGCGTGGGCGATCTCATTACCGTGCTGATCCAGGAAAACGCCAACGCCACCAAATCGACCAACACCACGGTGAACAAGTCCGACGACGTGAGCGCGGGGCTGTCGAGCTTTTTCGGCAAACCCTTCACCGTGGGCGGCTACTCGCCGTCGATGGGGCTGACCTCGTCCACCAAGTTCGGCGGCAACGGCGCCACCTCGCAGAGCAATACTTTCACCACCACCTTGCAAGCCACCGTGGTGCAGGTGATGAGCAACGGCAATATGCAAATCTCCGGGCAGAAGGAAGTCATGCTCAATGGCGGGCATGAATACATCCGCGTCGCTGGCGTGGTGCGCGCGGCCGATGTCAGCCCGCAAAACACCGTGCTGAGTACGCAGATTGCCAACGCTCGCGTGGAATACAGCGGCACCGGCGATGTGTACGCCGCCGCCAAGGTGCCCTGGCTGGCGAGCTTCTTCCTCTCGCTGTGGCCGTTCTGAAACTGGGTGACGACATGCCGACCGAATCACTGCGCACCCCCCTCCCCCTCCCAACCTCCCCCACGGCGTGGGGGAGGAGTGATGGCTTCCTCCCCGCTCGCGGAAAGAGCCGGGGTGGGGAGCATGCCATTTATCGCCACTTGCTCGCCTGGCTGGCGGCGCTCTGCCTGCTCTGCGCCGCGGCGTTGCCCGCGCACGCCGCCGCCATTCGCGATCTCACCAGCGTGCAGGGGGTGCGGGTGAACCAGCTCGTCGGCTACGGCCTGGTGGTCGGCCTCGGTGGCACCGGCGACCAGGCCACGCAGGTGCCCTACACCACGCAATCGTTGCTCTCCATGTTTCAGCGCCTGGGCATCAACCTGCCGCCCGGCGTAGCTTCCAACCTGCAACCGAAAGACGTGGCCGCGGTGATGATCACTGCCAACCTGCCACCGTTTTCTCAGCCTGGCCAGCAGATCAACGTGACCGTCTCGGCGGTGGGCAATGCTTCCAGCCTGGCCGGTGGCACCCTGCTGATGACCCCGCTCAAAGGCGCTGACGGCCAGACCTACGCCGTGGCCCAGGGCAGTGTGGTCGTCAGCGGCTTTGGCGCCGCTTCGGGGGGCAACAGCACCCAGGTCAACTTTCTCACCGCGGGCATGATTGCCAACGGCGCCACGGTCGAACGCGCCGTGGCGAACAATTTCGACAAGGCCGGCCCGATCACCCTTGCGCTCAACTCCCCCAGCTTCGGCACCGCCAGCCGCGTGGCCGATTCCATCAACCAGCGTTTCGGCGCGGGCACGGCCACGGCGCTCAACGCCGGGGTCATTCAAGTGAATGCGCCGCTGACCGCAGGCGACCGCACCGCCTTTCTCGGCCAGGTCGAAGCGCTGGACGTCTCGCCCGAATCGCCACCGGCCAAAGTAGTCATCGATGCCCGCAGCGGCACCGTGGTGCTGGGGCAGAACGTCACCCTGGGCGCCTGCGCGGTGGCGCACGGCAATCTGTCGGTCACCATCAACACGCAATACGAAGTCAGCCAACCCAACCCGCTCGGCGCGGGGCAAACAGCAGTGGTACCCAAAACCGATGTGAAAGCCAAGGCGGACAAGGCCAATCTGCTCATGTTCAAGCCCGGCGTCACGCTCGAAGCGGTGGTGCGCGCACTCAACGCCGTGGGCGCGGCGCCTAATGACCTCATCGCCATTCTGCAGGCCATGAAGGCGGCGGGCGCACTGCACGCCCAGCTCGAAGTGATTTGAGCGAGTCGAGAGCCCATCCGCCATGACCACGCCACCCAGCCCGCCCCTGTCCCCGCTGCCGCCCAGCGGCGCGGCGGCGTCCAACAGTCTGCGCCAATGCCGACCCGCGCAGCCCGCAGGCGATCAAGGCCGTGGCGCAGCAATTCGAAGCGCTGCTGATGCAGCAAATGCTCAGCGCCATGAACGCCACGAGTCTGGGGCCTGACTTGCTGGGCGACACCGCGGGGCCAATGTTCAAGTCGATGTTCACCCAGCAACTCGCCACCACCCTCAGCCAGGGGCAAGGCATGGGGTTGGCCACCTATATCGCCCGCGAACTGTCTACCCGGTATGGACTCAACCCCGGACTCGACCCAGCCTCGTCTAAGCAGCCTTCGGGCACGCCCGCCTTACCCGCTGACGGCGGATCGATCGCCGCACATGCGGTGAACACACAGGCCACTGCGCTTCCGCTGGCCAGCAGCGCGACTGCGGCCTTGCCGACACAGTCGCTCGCCACCTACCGTCAGAACGCCCTGCCGGTGCAGCCGCTCAACCCGACGCCCGGCGGCTCGTCCACCGCGCCAAGCTCGCCCGCCAAAAGCGCCACCCCACCGCTCGAACAGGCCAAGTCGTTCATCGCCAGCATTCTGCCCAGCGTACAGACCGCGGCCAAACAGTTGGGCGTCGCGCCCGTGGCCATTCTGGCGCAGGCCGCGCTTGAAACCGGCTGGGGGCAGCACGCACCGGGCAACAATGTGTTCGGCGTCAAGGCGGGCAGCGGCTGGGCCGGCGGCACCGTGCAGACACTCACCCGCGAATTTCAGAATGGCGTGGCGTCGGTGGGCACGGCCGCCTTCCGCGCTTACCAGAACGTGGCCGACAGTGTGGACAACTACGCCGCCCTGCTCTCCCGTCCGCGTTACCAGTCGGCCCGTGGTCAGGGCAACGATATTTCGGCATTCGCCAGCGCGCTGCAGCGCAGCGGCTACGCCACCGATCCCGACTATGCCGCCAAGCTGGTGGCCATCGCCCGCAGCCCGCGCATGCAGCTGGCGCTGCAGCAACTTGGGGTAGATTCAGGGCCGGATTCAAGTTCTGCAGCGCAGTGACGTTATCTCTCATACTCCCTGCGCCCGCATCCGCCGCCATGTCCCAGCTCCAGCCCCCTCAAGACGAACGCCAGCTCGTCGCTGCGCTCACCGAAGTGCTGCGCCAGCAGCGTCAGGCGCTGGTGAATACCGGCAGCGAAGGCGCCGCGCCCGTGACCCCCATCTGGCAACCGCTGCTCCAGGCGCTCGAAGGCTTTGCGCAGCGCCGCCGCTCGGGCGACCCCGTGCTGGACCACAGCCTCGAAATCACCGCCGAAGTTACCGCCTTGCGCGACGAAACCCTGGCGCTGCAGCACACCCTCTCCGTCTGGAGCGCCGCGCTGCAGCAGGCCATCACCCAATCGCAGCGGCAAGCCGCCGAACCCACTTACGGGCCGGCCAGCGGCGTGGCCAAAGGGTATGGCCAGACGCAAGGCCAATCTTTAGGGAGGGGATGAGATGTCAGGCATCAGCGGGCTTCTCAACAATGCCCTCACCGGCTTGCAGGCGGCGCAGTCTGCGCTGCAGGTCACGGGCAACAATATCGCCAACGTCAACACGCCCGGCTACAGCCGCGAAACGGCGGTGCAGAGCACCCTCACGCCCAGCCTATACGGCGGGCAATATCTGGGCAACGGCACGCAGATCGACGCCGTCACCCGCAGCTACAACAGCTATCTGCAGTCGCAGGTATGGAGCACGGCGGCCACCGCCAGCGGCGCAAACACCCTCAACACCCAGATCCAGCCCATCGCCAATCTGATCGCCGGCACCGACTCGGGTCTGAGCACCTCGATCAACCAGTTTTTCGCCAGCGGCGTGGCGCAGGTCGCGGCCAATCCGGCCGACATCCCGTCGCGGCAAAGCCTCATCAGCCAGTCGCAGTCGCTGGCTCAGACCATTCAGACTTCGGCCCAGCAACTGCAAAGCGCTGCCAATGGCGTCAACCAGCAACTCGGCCAGAGCGTGACCGCCATCAACAGCCTCACGCAGCAGATCGCCCAGCTCAACGTTCAGATCAATACCCTCTCGGGCACCGGCAGCACGCCCAACTCGCTGCTCGACCAGCGCGATCAGCTCATCACCCAGTTATCGGGCCAGGTGGGCGTGACCGTGCTGCCGCAAGACGGCAATCAGGTCAACGTGTTCACCGGTAACGGCCAAGTGCTGGTGGCCGGTGCGCAATCGTTCGACCTGAAAACCACGCCCAGTGCCTACGACCCGTCGCAGCTCGAAGTGGCCTACACCTCCAATGGCGCGGTGCTGTCGCAAGGCCTGCAAGGCGGCACGCTGGGCGGGCTGCTGCAGTTCCGCAGCCAGGTGCTGCAGCCCGCGCAGAATGCGCTCGGCCGCATTGCCGACGGTCTGGCTTCGGCCATAAACAGCCAGCAGGCGCAGGGGCTCGATCTCAACGGCCAGTTCGGCGCGGCCCTATTTCAGGCCGGGCCGTTGCAGGTGCTCGCCAACTCGGCCAATACCGGCAATGCCGTCATCAGCGGCAGCGTGGTCGATGCCAATGCGCTCACCACCGCCGACTACCGGTTGAACTACGACGGCAGCAACTGGTCGGTCACCAATCTTTCCACGGGCCAGCCCGTCAGCGGGGCGACAGTGGGCACCTCGGGCAGCGCCACCGTGCTGAACTTCGACGGCGTGCAAGTCAACGTCAGCGGGGCGCAGGCGGGCAACAGCTTTGAGGTGCAGCCCACGCGCTACGGGGCGCTCAACTTTCAGTCCGTCCTCACCAACCCCACGCAAATCGCCGCGGCCTCGCCCTATGTTTCCAGCGCGGGGCAGATGCTATCGGGCGGCCTAGTCAACACCAATCTGGGCAACCTCACCCTGTCGGCCGGGCAATACAGCGCCACTAGCGGTGCCGGTGCCTTGATCATTTCGGGGGCGAGCGTGCCGACCCCCCTGCAGGTCACGCTCACCAGTGGCGGCACCAGCGGCGCCGTGGGCTTTCAGGTCACGCAATCCGGCTCGGCCACCGTGCTGGCCAGCGGCAGCCTGAGCCTGGGCGGCAGCGGGCAGGTGCTGTCCATCCCTTACGCCAACAACCCGCCGGGCGGCTACTGGAACGTCACCCTCGCCGGCAGCACCGCCGTCTCGGGCGACGCCTTTACCCTGAGCCCGGCCAGCGGTGGCAATGGCGGCAATGCGCAGGCCATGGCCGCGCTGCAAACCGCCAAAACGCTCGAAGGCGGCAGCACCTCGCTCGAAGGCGCTTATTCGCAGCTCGTCAGCCAGGTCGCCACGCAGGGCAACCAGGCGCAGAGCGCACTGAGCGCGGCCAGCGCCGTCGCCGCCCAGGCGTCTGCAGCGCAGCAGTCGGTCTCGGGTGTGAATCTCGACGAAGAAGCGACCAACCTCATTCAGTATCAGCAGGCGTATCAGGCCGCGGCCAAGGCCATTCAGGTGGGCAACAGCCTGTTCACCTCGCTGTTGCAGGCCGTGCAGTAAAAAGGAAGGGCATCGCCATGCGCATCAGCACCTCTCAGTTCTACGCCGCCAGTCTCACCGGCATCCTCAATCAGCAGAACACGCTGGGCACCCTGAGCCAGCAACTCTCCACCGGCAGCACCCTGGTCAACCCCTCAGATCAGCCGGTCGCCGCGGCGCAGAACGTCGCCCTCACCGGGCAGATCGACCGCCTGGCCGGCTACGCGCAAAACGGCCAGAACGCCCAAAACTCGCTGCAACTCGAAAGCGCTACGTTGCAAAGCGTCACCACTCTGGTCAGCCAGGCGCGGCAACTCGCGGTGCAGATGAATAACGGCACCGTCAGCTCGCAAGACCTGCAAAACGCCGCGGCCACCATGCAAGGCTATGTGCAGCAACTCGCGCAATACGCCAACACGCAAGACGGCCAGGGCAACTATCTTTTCGCCGGCAGCAAGAGCGGCGCCCAGCCCTTCGTCATTCAGGCGGATGGCAGCGTGCAATACCAGGGCGATGGCGGGCAGAACCAGCTCGCGCTCGGCCCCAATCTGAGCACCGCCATCGGCGACCCCGGCAACGCGCTGTTCATGAATGCACGCGCGGGCAACGGCACCTTCAGCGTGAACGCCGCCAGCAGCAACACCGGCGGCGCCACCGCCGGGCCCGGCACCGTCAACAACACCGCCCTGGCCCAGCAAACCCTGCAGGTCGACGGCACGCAGTACCAGATCAGTTTCAGCGGCAGCGGTGGGTCGATGACCTACTCCGTGGCCAGCGGCACGGGCGGCGCGTTCTCCGCCAGCCCGGTCGCCAGCGGCAGTTTCACTCCCGGCATGAGCATCAGCCTGCCCCCCGGCAGCAATCCGGCCATCACCGTGCCCATCGTCGGCACCCCGTCGTCGGGCGACAGTTTCACGATCGGCGCCGCCGCGCCGCAAAGCCTGTTCCAGACTTTTCAGTCGCTGGCGCAGGCCTTCTCGGCTTCGGCGCAAGCCTCCGGCTCGAATGCCTTGCGCGCGCAGTCCATCAGCAACGCCCTGGCCAGCCTCGACCAGAACCAGACCAACCTGCTCAGCGCCCAAGCCAGCATCGGCAGCCGCCTGCAGCAAGTGCAGGCCGTGCAGACGCAAAACTCCAGCCTCACCCTGCAACTGCAAACCCAGCAGACCCAGCTCACCAGCATCAACTACCCGCAGGTCATCACCGAGTACCAGTCCAGCCTCACCGCCCTGCAGGCCGCGCAAAAGGCGTTTACGCAGGTACAGGGGTTGAGTCTGTTCCAGTATCTCTAATCACTGCCCCTCATGCCCGAGCACGCACTCCCTCGCGAATCAAACCTGCGCACCCTGTACAGCTCACACCGCGGCAAAGTTTCCGACAAGTGGTCGATCTACCTCGACACCTATTCCACGGTACTCGAAAAGTATAGGGAGCTACCCATTTCGTTACTCGAAATCGGTGTGCAAAATGGAGGCTCATTAGAAATCTGGTCGCAGTATTTCAAGCGCGCAAAGCATCTCGTTGGATGTGATATCAATACTGTCTGCGGACAGCTTCATTACGTACAAGAGGCCATCAGCATTGTGATCGGCAACGCGGATGATGATGCAACCGAGATAGCTATTCGACGCGTCACCCCCGATTTCGATCTGATCATTGACGACGGATCACACGCTTCTGAGGACATCGTGCGGAGCTTCTGCCGCTACTTTGGTGCGTTGCGTCCGGGTGGAACCTACATCGCGGAAGATCTGCACTGTAGCTATTGGCAGGAGTATCAAGGCGGCCTGTACTTCCCATATTCTTCGATCGCGTTCTTCAAAGCGTTGGTCGACGTCATTAACCAGGAGAACTGGGGGCTGGACAAGGAACGGCAAGCAGTGCTCGAGCCGTTCTTCACCCACTACGGTTGTTCTCTGGACGATCATGCGCTTGCGCAGATTCATTCCATTGCATTCGTCAATTCGATGTGCATCGTGCGCAAGGAGTCCAACGCCGCGAATGAGCTCGGACCTCGCATCATTTCTGGGACTCAATGTGCCGTGGTGCCTCAGGTCGGTGGCCTGTCCGGTACGCTGCAACGCGCGCCTGCACAGCAGTCCTCGCCTTGGGAGCATCCTCCAGAGCAAGCGGCGCAGGATGTCATCGTCAAGTTGCGGCAGCAAATTGATGACCTCACCAAAGAACTTGCACAATTACGTCCTCTAGGAAGCCCTGGGGCAAACGCCGACGCTGTGTCTCACGCAAAGTCAGCAGCAGCTTTGTCGTCATCTGCAGCCACCCCCCTTCCTTGGCTGCCCGTTGGGCGATGGTTGCCAGCGGAGAAAATTTGGTCCGAAGCTGCATTGTCCTTGTGGGCTGGCAAGCCCAATGGTTTGACATCCATCGCACTAGCCCTTTTGCCGCACACTACACTGCCGGTACAGCCCACCACCGACAGTCTCAATGTCCAATGGCTAAGCGGCCAATTGCTACAGATCGCCCCCCAACCCGACTCCGAACAGCTGATTTCCATGGGTAATCGCGAGCTGCGCAGTGCCGAGGCCCAGTGGCTCGGCCTGATCGACGCCGGCGACCAGCTCGCGCCGGATGCGCTGTTCCGCATCGCGCATGCCGTGCGCGAGCATCCGCAGTGGCAGATCGTCTACACCGACGAAGACCAGATCACCGCCGATGGTCAGCACACCAACCCGCATTGCAAGCCTGACTTCAATCTCGACTATCTGCGCAGCCTGCCCTATGTCGGCGGGCTGCTGCTGATTCGGCGCGATCTGTTCGAGGCGCTCGGCGGCTTCGACCCGCAGGCTGAAGGCGCGGAAGACTACGACCTGATGCTGCGGGCGTGGGAGCATCTGCAGCGCACGGGCGCAGGGGAAGCCGCCATCGGCCATGTGCCCGAGGTGCTCTATCACCGCCTTCAGGGTTCGGGGCATACGCAAAAGTCGGTGCCCGAAATTCTGCAAGCCGGGCACTCGGCGCTGCAGCGCCATTTCGAGCGTCTGGGCATTGCGGCGCAGGTGCAGCCGGGGCCATTTCCGCCCTCGTTCCGCGTGCGCTGGCCGCTGCCCGAAGCGCGGCCGCTGGTGTCCATCCTCGTTCCCACGCGCGATCAGTTGCCGCTGCTGCAGCGCTGCGTGGAGTCGGTGATCGAAAAAACCAAGTATCCGGCTTACGAAATTCTCATCATCGACAACGACAGCCAGACGATCGATGCGCGCAACTATCTGGCCGCCATCGAAGCCAAGGAGGCCGAACTCGGCGGCCGCCTGCGCGTGGTGCGCCAGCCCGGCCCGTTCAACTTCTCGGCGATGAACAACGCGGCTGCCCGCGCCGCGCGCGGCGAGTATCTGCTGCTGCTCAACAACGACACCGCTGCGCTGCACGACGACTGGCTCGACGAAATGATGGGCCACGCCGTTCGGCCCGATGTGGGTATCGTCGGCGCCAAGCTGCTCTACCCCGATGGCAAGATTCAGCATGCCGGGGTCATTCTCGGTCTGCGCGGCCCGGCGGAGCATCCCTTCATCGGCCGGCCGCCCGAAGACCGCGGCTACTTCGGCCGTGCCCAGCTCACGCAAGATCTCTCGGCCGTCACCGGCGCCTGCCTGCTGGTGCGCAAAAGCGTTTACGAGCAGGTAGGCGGGCTGGACGAACAGGCTTTCAAGGTGTCTTACAACGACATCGATCTGTGTTTGAAAGTGCGCGAGGCGGGTCTGCGCATCGTGTTCACGCCCTACGCCCTGCTGATGCACGAAGGCTCGGCCAGCCAGAAAAGCGGCACCGAGACCCAGCCTGACAACGCCAAGCTCAAACGCTTCGCCGCCGAAAAAGACGCCATGTATGCCAAGTGGCTGCCGCAGCTCGCGTTCGACCCCGCCTACAACCGCCACTTGAGCCTTGCCAGCACCGACTTTCTGCTCGACGATCAGCCCTGCCTGAGCTGGGACCCAGACTGGCGGCCCCGTCCGCGGGTGCTGGTGCATTCGGCCGACCGTGAAGGCTGCGGCGAGTACCGCATCATCGCACCCATGCGCGCGCTCAACCGCGCCGGGCTCACCCAGGGCTGGGAGACCATGCGCCTGTTCGAGCCCGCCGAAATGGAACGCATGCAGCCCGACAGTCTGGTGGTGCAGCGCCAGATGGAGTGGCCGCAGATCGAGGCGCTGGAGCGCCACGCCCGCACCAGCAAGGCGTTTCGCGTGTTCGAGATCGACGACCTCATCACCAATCTGCCGCACAAAAGCGTGCACAAAAGTACCATCCACAAAGACATCGCCAAGCGCTTTCGCAAGGCCGCCGGGCTGTGCAACCGGCTGGTGGTGGCTACCGAACCGCTGGCCAAGGCTTACGCGCATTTCACCGACGAAGTCGTGGTGCAGCCCAACTACCTCGAAGCCGCGCGCTGGGGTCATTTGCAACCGGCGCGGGCCGAGCGCAGCAAGCCCCGCGTGGGCTGGGCCGGGGGCGTGGGCCATACCGGCGACCTCGAACTGATTGCCGATCTGGTGCGCGATACGGCCAGCGAAGTCGATTGGGTGTTTTTCGGCCTGTGCCCTGAAGCCCTCAAACCGCTGGTCAAGGAGTTTCACCCCGGCGTGCCGCTCGATCAATACGCCGCCAAGCTGGCTGCGCTCGATCTCGATCTGGCCGTCGCCCCGCTGGAAGACAACGCCTTCAACGAAGCCAAGAGCCATCTGCGCCTGCTGGAATACGGCATCCTCGGCTATCCGGTCATCTGCTCCGATCTCACGCCGTATCAGGGCGATTTTCCCGTCACCCGCGTGGCCAACCGCTACCGCGATTGGACGCGCGCGCTGCGCGAAGCCGTCTCCGACCGCGCCGCGCTGCGCGCCCAGGGCGACGCGCTACGCGCCAAGGTGCTGGCCGACTGGATGATGGAAGACCATCTCGACACCTGGCTGAAAGCCTGGCTGCGCTGAAGTCACGCTGAGTGCGCAACGAAGCGAGGCTGTTTTTACGCAACACGGCGGGCCAGCGCTAGGTCAACGCCTTTGGGCCGCTGCTAGCATCAACGCAACGATCGAGACTCCATTTTCCGTTCTCATGAACAGCCCCTTCACCTCGCCAGACACCGACGCGCCCGAAGCTCAGGGCGCGGTCATGCAAGCGCACATCGCGCGCCAACCCATCGTCGACCGCAAACAGCAGATCGTCGGCTACGAGTTGTTCGCGCGCGAAAGCGGCACGGCCGAACACGCGCCCACCGAGCACAGCGCCGAGAGCGATAGCGTGCTGCTGTTCAACGCCCTGTCCAACATCGGCGCCGAGAGGCTGTTCGGCGAAAAACTCGCCTTCATCAACTGCGTGGTCGAAGACCTCAAAGCCGAACATCTCGACATCGTTTTCCCGGATCGCATCGTGCTCGAAGTGCCGCGCATCTATGGCGACGACCCCACGGGCATCGCCGAAGTCGCCGCTCAGCTCAAGCCGCTGCGCGAACGCGGGTTTCATCTTGCGGCCGGCCCCTTCGCCGCCGCCTCGCTGTATGCCGCCTGGCTGCCGCTTCTCAGCTACATCAAGGCGGATGTTCAGAGCCTCTCGGCCAACGTGGCCGTGGCCCTGCAGCGCAAGGCCGAAAGCCAACGCAGTGTGCGTCTGGTGGCCGAACGCGTGGAAACGCCCGAGCAGTTCAAGACCTATTTCGACGCCGGTTTTCACTTCTTTCAGGGCTATTACTTCGCCCGGCCGCAGACCATCAGCGCCAAGGTCATCAACCCGGCGCACGCCAATGTGCTGCAACTGATGAATCTGGTCATGCGGCAAGCCGAACTGAACGAGATCGAGCAGGTGCTCAAGCGCGACCCGGCGCTGTCCTTCAAGCTGCTGCGCTACATCAACTCCTCGGGTTTCGGGCTGATGTCCGAAGTCACCTCGTTCCGCCATGCCGCCGCCATTCTCGGCTACAAGAAGCTGTTCCGCTGGCTCGCACTGCTGCTCGCCACCGTGCCCGGCAATGCCGCTTCTCCGGCCATCGCGCGCACCGCCATCACCCGCGGCCGCATGATGGAGCTGTTGGCCAAGGGCACGCTTTCCGACGAAGATGCCGATAACGCTTTCGTGGTGGGCATCTTCTCCATGCTCGACGTCATGCTCGGCGTGCCGATGGAAAAGGCGCTGTCCGAAATCACCCTGTCCGAGCCCATCGTCATGGCCTTGAAAGACAACACCGGCATTTTCGGCAGCTATCTGCAGCTCACCCGCGCTGTGGAGCAACGCGATTTCGACAACATCGACTTCCTCGCCATGGCGCTGGGCATTCAGAGCTGGCGCGTCAGTTCCGTTCATCTGGCCGCGCTCGCCTGGGTGGAAGAGCTGGGCATCTGACAAGGCTCTCCATGAAAGAGGTCACCGCCAAGCTGTTCCGCGAGGAATATCAGGTCAACTCCGAGCAGAAGGCCGATCATGTGCTGCACAAAATCATCGAGCGCCACGAGCCGCTGGCCGTGCTGCCGCATGATCGGGCCGAAGAGTTCAGCTCGGCGCTGCTGGTGGTCAACCGTCCCAAGCACTGGTTGATCATCGATGAACTCACCCCCGACGGCGGCAACCGCCGACTGGAAAATGGCGCGCCGTTTTTCACCATCGGGCGGTATGAAGGCGTGTTCGTCGGCTTTCAGTCCAAGCTGATCGAGCGCATCGATTACGAGGGTTATGGCGCGCTGCGCATCGCCTACCCCGATCTCATCTATTACCTGCAGCGACGCAATTTTTTCCGTGTCACCGTCGCACCGGGCGATCTGAGCACGGTGGACCTTCAGCGCCGCGGCGCCAAACCGCTCTACGGCCAATGCCACGACTTGAGCGTCAACGGCATGCGTCTACTGGTGCCCTCAGCACTCGACTACGCCTTGACCACGGGCGAATACATCCCCATGGTGCGCTTCAGTCTGGAAGATGTGGAGCTGGCGGTGGAGGCAGAGGTGCGTTTTGTCGGGGCGTTGCGAGACACCAAAACCCGGCAGCCCATGCGCCAGCTCGGCATTCAGTTTCTGAACATGGCCCCGGCCTTCGAGCAGCGCCTGCAACAGTACGTGCAGCGGCGCGACCGCGAACTGCTGAGAGACGCTCGGCGCTGAACCGGTCGGCTGCCCGGGCGCCCTTGCTGCTAACCCGGCTACTGAGGATTCAGCACCAGCAGTCGCGACATCAGCCCTGGCGGCGCGAGCACTTCGGTCAGGGGCGCGAAAACACCATCGCCCTCCACCTCGGAAGCCTCGACGATGTGCTGTTCGAACTGCCCCAACTGCGCGTCAAACACCAAGGGCGCCTGTCCGTGCGCGCGCAGCGGCTGCCCACTCTGCGTGGGCAGAAGCACCATCACCATGGGCAGGGATTGCGCGTCGATCCGCGCATAGCGCAAACCAAAATGCGCTGCCGGCGCGAGCAAAAAGCTCACCCCCGCATCGTCGATCGACTGCAGCCACAAGAAGGGCCGCTCGGTTTGCACGCCGATGAGCGCAAAGCGCTGCAGGGTCTCGAATCCCGGCAGCGGCGACGACACTGTCCAGATTTGGTGTTGCGCAACGGGTAGCAAGCCGAAGCGCGTGGCCACTTCCATGGCGTTGCTCGGCGCTGTGCCAACTCGCGCAAGCGCGCTCGTCGTAACGGATTCTGGCTGGGCTAGGCTCAACTCGACTCTCCATGAGGGGGCAGGTCAACCGGGGCGTCAACCGACCCAGAAACCCAATGCGCCAGAGACAGCCCTTGCGGCGCCACCGCAGCCTGGTTGCCTTGACTGATCTGGGCATAGAGTTCCTCGCGCAGAATGCGCAGATCGAGCGGACCCTCAATGCCGAGGCGCACCTTGCCGGGCGCGGACTGCAGCACGACCAGGCGGATGTTGTCCCCGATGCGGATGGCTTCACCGGGGCGGCGCGTCAGAATGAGCATGCATCGAGCCCGGCGGGTCGGTTGTCAGGCGCTGACTTGCAGGCGAACAGGGCCGCTGCCGGGTTGGCCCTGGCCGTGAGCGCCATAGAGATCGACGCCTTCAGCGTTGCCGCGCAAAATTTGCAAGGCCCCTTCAGTGCTGCGCACCAGCGCCGAGATCATGGCACCGTTGCGCTGATTGGCCTCGGCGATGCTCCGCGCCAGGGTTTGAACCGCGCTCCACAAGGGGGGAGCGGATGTAGCGCCTGCTTCGGTCTGCGCGCCAAACTGCACGATGCGTTCGCGCTCCAGCGCGTCGATCTCGGCCAGCAGGCTGTTTTTACGCTCGGTCAGCGCGGGCAGCTGATCTGTGGCGGCGCGCAGCAGGCAGGCGTGCTCTTCAATCAGCAAGCGGTCGAAAGCCTGCAACTTGTCGAGTTGCAGGCGAAGCAGAGAATCGACCGACTGCGACATGGCGGGTTCAGATCAGTTGGAAGCAGGCTTGGTCGCGCCGATCAGGGCCTGGCTGTCCTGCAATAGACCACTGGCGATGCGCTGCGGATTGACCACGTATTGACCGCTGCGAATGGCGTTTTGCAGTTCGCTGATGCGCGTGTCGCTGGCCGGAGGCGTTGCGCCCTGCGTGCTGGCAAGGTTGAGCATTTGCCCGGCCCCCGAGATGGAGACCTGTTCGGTGGCCGCCGCGCCCGCCGGATTAACCGCCGGATTGGCAACCGAGCCCGCGCGCCGCGAAGCCGCAACCGAGCCGCTGGCGGCAGTCGAGGCGCTGGATAGGGGGGAATTCTGGATGGGAATCATGGTGGCATTCTCTCCTGTTGGAGTGCTCAACGTCACGCTTTTGCCGGACTTTAGGGCAAGTGTGACTTTTTTGGCAATTCCCGCCGAATGCCCCCCTTATCGCCCCTTCATTGCCCCAGTTCGGCGCGCACCAGCAGGTCGAGCTGCCGACGCATGTCTTGCTGCGCGCGGGCGAATGCCGGCGTCTCCAGCCCCTCGCTCAGGGCGCTGATGAGGCGCTGGTAGGCCAGGTGCAGCGGCCCGCCCTCCAGCCCCTCCACCTCGATGTAATGATGCAAGGCGGTGGCGGCGCGGGCCGCGAGCGGCAGCGCGTCGGGCCAGGGCGTCATATAGGCCAGCCGCTGCTCCCACAACAGATGAGCCGCGTAGATGCCCAGGGCCGTGCGGGGATGATCGCGGTTGATCGTCAAATGAAATCCGTGCACCCAGTCCACCACCGCGTCGGCGGGCATGGGGCGAGCCAGCCCGTAGCCCTGCCCGGTGTCGGCCTGCAGAATGATGGCCGCCTCCACCAGCCCGGCCGACTCCAGCCCTTCGACCACGACGGTGCTGCCCAGATCGTGTGCCAGCCGGGTGAGATGCTGGATGAAATCGAGCGCCCGGCGCGGCACCTTGCCCAGCCCGCCCAGCAGGCCCTGGTCGATCTTCACCTCGTCGAACGGAAAGCTGTCGAGCCGCAGCAGCGAGCTGTAGCCTGAGCCGAGATCGTCTTCGGCCAGACGCACGCCGGTGGCGCGAAACCGCCCCAGCAGCGCGTCGCGCCGCTCCGAAATGTCGAGATCGCTGCTTTCCAGCAATTCCAGGGTGAGGCGGCGCGGATCGAGCGCATGGCTGCGCAGCAGTTGCTCCACCCGCTCCACATAACGCGGATCGCTCAGCGCCACGGGCGGCATGTTCACCGACACATCGAGGTCGATACCCTGCTGCGCCCAGCGCTGCCGGGCATGCAAGGCCTGCTCCAGGCCCAGACTGAACAAGCGCCACATATCGTGCGCGCCCAGCACGGGCAGAAACTCACCCGGCGCGATCAGCTCGCCGCCATCGCGCCGCTGCAGCCGCGCGAGCGCCTCGAATTTCTCGGGCCGACCCGTCTTGAGGTTGACCACGGGCTGATACCGCATCTGCAGGCCCGAATGATCGAGCAGATCGACATAGAACTGCCGTCGCGCGTAAGGCACCACGCCCGAAGGACTATGCGCATAACGGGCAAACGCCAAGCCCAGCACCTTTTGCAGATGCTCGACGAACACCCGGCGCGTCGAACTGGTGAAAAAGCCGGGATAGCTGCTGTAAAGATCCATCAACGCAATGGGCTGGCCTGAGGCGTCGAGAATGGGAATGGACACGGCGCTGCGCACGCCCAGCTCGTCCGCCACATCTTTCCAGGGCAGGATCGCCGGATCGCAGGCATACGACGCGGTGTACTGCACCTCGCGGCTGCGCCAGGCGCGGCCCGAGACGCCCAAGCCTTCCGCCGCATCGCCGCGCACCGTGGTGAACGCGGCTTCGCCCGAGTCGATGCGGTCGAGGTAGAGCGACTTGAAGCGGCTGCCGAAGGCGTGTTCGAACTGCACCACGCCTGCCGCATCAGGCCGCCCAATCGTGCCCGCCAGCACACCCTCGATGTTTTCCAGCGCGCCGAGCACGGCGCGCAACAGATCGCTGAGGGTGTGCGCCGTGAGAATGGCCGCGTCGATGCGAACCAGCGCCGCGTCGAACTGCCGGACGATGTCTTCGTGCCCCTCGATCTGCCACTGCAACTCATCCTGCAGTCGGGTGATGAAGTAGCGCAGCAAAGCCGCCCGCTCCGACGGCTCGACCCACGCCGCAAAGTGCCCGATCAGCAAGCGGGTGTACAGCCCGTAAGCCTCGACCAGCCACGACGCATCGAGCCCGATGAGCGCGTGCACTCGCCCCACATGCCGCGCCACCCGCACCGAAGCTTCGCTGCTGCCGACAAACAGACTGCGCAGATGGCGCTCCTGGTTGTTGCGCAGGCGCGAAAACTCGGCCACCGACAACAACTTGAGCACGCGCGAAAACCGGGTCTGCTTGAGCAGCTCGTCGTAGAACTGCCGGATGAAAGCCTCGACCACCCTATTGAGATCGGGCTGCACTGCCGCCAGCAGCGCACGCAAGGCCGCCTGCTGCTCGGCGGGCGCTGGCGGCTCGGCTGAGATATTCAATTTTTCAAACATGAGGCGCCATGCTATTGATCGATGCCAAGGGCAGGCAAGCGAAACATTCGATCCTGTTGACCTGAAACAAGTCCGCCTCGATTTCCATTGCCGCGCCGCCAAAGCGATTCAAGTTCCCGCCCCGCGTGCCGTTACTTCAAACGCAAGACAAAACCATTACGAGGCCCACCTTGAAATTCCTGGTTGTTGACGACTTTCCCACCATGCGCCGCATCGTGCGCGGCCTGCTGATGCAGACCGGCTATGTGACCGGCAATATCGACGAGGCGGAAAACGGCGAAGAAGCCTGGCGTCGGCTGCAGGCCGGCGGTATCGAGTTCGTCGTCACCGACTGGAATATGCCGGTGATGCAGGGCATCGACCTGCTCAAACACATCCGCGCCAGCGACAACCCCGCCATCCGCAGCCTGCCGGTGCTCATGGTCACGGCCGAAGCCAAGAAAGAAAACATCATCGCCGCCGCGCAGGCGGGGGTGAACGGCTACATCGTCAAGCCCTTCACCGCACAGACGCTCAAAGAAAAGCTCGACGCCATCATGGCGCGCCTCAACGCGGCAGCGGGAGCGGCCCAATGAGTCTCGACCGCGCCACCACCACGCAAACGCCGCAGCCCGCGGCCGCCTCCACCGCGCTGCACAAGCTCACCGAGGCCGACGCCCTGTTGCACGAAGGCGTGCGCCGCATCATGGCCGCCTCCAGCGATCTGCCCGAGGCCAGCCATCCGCTCGAAGAAGCGCTGCGCCTGACCGAAACCCAGGCCATGTCCACGCTCGAAGCGGTGGAAAACGGCTTCACCGAAATCGCCGCCATCCGCGCCACGCACGGCGGTTTCATCGACGAGCGCCTCGACCGCCTGGAACAACAGTTCCACACCATTCTCGCCAGCCAGCAGGGGCAGGATCTCGCCGGGCAGCGGTTGAAAAAAACCATCCATCTGCTGCAGGCGGTGGAGCAGCGCATCCGTGCCGCCGTCGAGCAACTCGGCCCGCACCTTCAACCCGCGGCCACTCCCGAGGCTTCGGCCCCGGCGGCCGACAGCGCCGCGCCGCTCAACGGAGTTCCCACCTACGCCGGACCCTCCTTTGCCCAGGATGACGTGGACGCCCTGCTGCGCGACCTCGGCATCTGAAACCTTCCGCCCCACCATCATGGACAACGACATCCTGCTGGAATTTCTCGCCGAATCGCGCGAGCTGCTGAGCCAGGCCCAAGACCAGTTGCTGCGGCTGGAATCTCAGCCCGACGACAGCGAAGCGCTCAGCGCCATCTTCCGCGCCTTCCACACCCTCAAGGGCGGCGCCGGTTTTCTCGAAGCGCAGAACATGGTGGACTGGTGCCACCACCTCGAAGACCTGTTCGACAAAATGCGCAGCGGCAAACTGCGTGCGACCGCGCCGATGATCGACGCCATCCTGCGCGCCACCGACGTCATCACCGCCATGCTCGACGACATGGC
>NZ_NCKP01000040.1:0-27460 GCF_002282795.1 Thiomonas sp. 13-64-67 | reverse complement strand
AGGTAGGAAAAACCGCTCTCTACGCTGCCTTGCAGGCGGCCAGTTCTGGCAGTGCAGCCGACTCCTGATATTTCGTGCAGTCGCCTTCTGAAAACGACAGCCTGGCCAGCAAGCCGATCAAAACGGGATAGCCGACGTAGGTGTAGAGGATGAACAGGGCCGCGGCCCAGAACAGAACAAGCAGGATCATGACGGGGACGAGGACGAGGACGGGGGCGAGGCCGCCTGCGAACTGAGCGGGGCGAGTTGCCGCAGGCCGCGTTGGACGGTGTCGATCCACTGCTGCTGGGCGACGCGGGTGGTGACGGCATGATCGATGTCATGCAGGTGGGCAAAAAGCAGACGGGGGTTGCGGGCTTGACGCAGACCGAGAGCGTTGCGCAACTGATCGGCGTAATTCACTGTGCTGAAATCGGTGCCCGCGCTGAAAACCATCACCCCGACGCCGCGTTCGGCCAGCGCGAGCAGGCCCCGGCCCAGGGTGCGGCGATCGACCCTTTCTTCGTCAACCGATGCTGCGCTGCTGGCCTGCATTGTGGTGAAGCGGGCGCCCTTGGTGAAAATTCGCGCAGCCTGGGCGCCCACTGCGGCCACGCCACGCAGACCCACGCGCGTCCACACCGCCCAGGCCTTCGGCCCGTAGCCGTGGCGCATCAGCCGCACGCCCAGGTAGCGCAACACGCTCAGCGGGGTAGTGAAATTCAGCGCGTCGTACATCACGATGGCACTCACTCGCGGGTCGACCTGCGCCGTCCAGTAGCTGGGCATAGCGCCGCTGCAAAACCCGACGAGCGCGAAGTGCTGTGCTCCCGTGGTGCTTTGCAGCACGTCCATGGCGGCGCGCAGATCGGCCACCACCTGATCTTTGTAGGACAGCCTGCCGTCGGCACGCAGGCTGTCGCCCATGCCGTGCAGGTCGCAACGCAAGGTGGCGACGCCGTCGGCGGCGAGGGCGCGGGCGAGTTTGACGTTCACGCGGTGCGCACCGACCCGGTGGATCACCCCGGCGTTGAACAGCAGCACGCCGAAAGGAGGCGGCGACGCGGCGTCGTTGGCTGCAAAGGTCACGGTACCCAGCAAATCGGCCTGCGGGCCGAAGGTCAGTGTGGTTTCACGCATGGGCGCCCTCGGCAAGATGGTCCAGCAGATCGCGTATCCAGTGCATGGGGACGATGGACGTCGCGGCGGCGCTGTCGGTGGCCCAGTCGATCCGGGCGTCGCTATCGACGAACTCCACGGCAGGCTGCAGGGTTACGCCAGCGCGTTGCAGAAACTGTCGAGTCGCCTGCGAATCGGGCGAGAGCAGACGCAGCGTGCCGGCCGGAACGGTTTCCAGACAGGCCGGGGTGATGGCTTCGATCTGGCTGCGGGTGGTCGGGCTGAGGTAAAAACCGAGGGCCTCGCTCTCTGGGGTTGGCAGCATGGTGTCGCGCAGGCGGGCACTCAGCGGCCAGCGCACGCCATAGCCCCGGTGCAGCGATTCGAGACTGGAGTCGGCCAGGCTGCGCAGATAGGCGCTGCCATCGAGCACCGGCTCGATGAGCATCAACAGCTGCGCCGGTGTGGGCGCCAGCCGCGCCACTTCCAGGGCGATGGTGCCGCCCAGACGCAGGCCGACGGCCGACCAACGAGGCGCACGGCTGCGACGAAGCAACTCCGCCAGCGCCGCCCGCGCATCGTCAATGCTGCCCTGCACATCCCACTCCTCATCGCTTCCGGCCGAGTCGCCGCTGCCGTAATAGTCGAATCGCAGCACGTGATAACCGGCCGCAGCAAGGCGTTCGCCCATCACCCGGTAGAGCCGGTGCGCGCGTATGCCTTCCTGCCCGAAGGGGTTGCACAGCAATACGGCATGCTGCTGCGGCTGGGCATCCTCAGCCGGTTCGAGATGGAGGCCAACCAACTCGCGGCTGCCGTTGATCAGACGCACGGGAGTCAAGGGGTTCTCCCTGAAGCGAGCGCCTGTCGATACAGCACTTTGCCAAAACCGCCCAGCACGGCCAGCGCGGCGGCATGGCCGGGCGGGCTCTGAAGGGCGGAAAGGTCGATGAAATCGGCGGCGGCGATTTGAGGGTCCGCTGGACTGAGCAGGTCTTTGAGGACGACCCGCTGCCGCGCCACGGCCATTCCGATATGCAGGGTTTTGGGTTCGAGGGCCAGGCCGAGGCCCAGCGCTTTCATGCAGGCCTCCTTGCGGGCCCAGCAGGCGAAAAACACCCCGGTCTGTTGCCTCGGCGGCAATTGCATGAGTTCTGCTAATTCGTCTGCGGTCAGCACGCCGGAGGCCAATGCGGCGTCGGGCAGATCGGGGCGGATGGCTTCGATGTCCACCCCCAGCGGCACGCCATTGCTCACGGCCAGCAGCGCTTTGTCCAAGCTGTGGCTCAGGTTGAAGCACAGCGTCGCATCGCCGGAATGCCCAGTCAGCGTCGGCTTGCCATAAGGGCCGAGGGCAAACTGCAGGTCTTGCGGCGCACGCTGCAGGTAGCGCCCGAGAATCTGCCGGGTCCAGCCATGCGCGGCGATGAAACGGGTCTGGTCGACAGCAAAGACGAAGCGTCGTGCCCGCTCCTGTTCGGCGGCGTCGAGCAGATCGAGGGCACATGCCGGCGGGCGGCGCAGATCGAGTTCCCAGACGTGCACGTCGCGCTGTTGCGGTCGCGACAGCGGTGCGGCCGGGTCGTGCGCGCGGGCGGCGGAGCCCAGACGCAGGGCGCTTCGCACCTGTTGTGACAATGGGGTGGAAAAGGTTTTCACGCGGCCGGATGAAGCAGGTTGCGCATCAGAAAAATCGTTTTCGAGATCATCGACCGGCATGATGCAGGCGTCGCCGTCTTCCAGACAATCCCGTCAAGCGGGGGCAAACAAGTGCCTCAGGGAATGCGGATCAGAGGCCGTTCTGCCTGAATCATAGGCAAGAGTCGTCGTTGTTCTGTGACAACTTCTGCACAGTTTTCGCGGGAAACTGGGCTCACTCGTGCAACGCCCGGCGGGTCGTCGCGATGGCGGTGCAAAGCTGCTGCACCCCGTCGAGCACATCCACGCCCATGCGCGGCAGGGTGTTGGGGGAGAGGGCGACCAACTGGTCGTGCCGTACCGCGCTCAATTGCGGAAACTGCTTCCACGACTTGAGCCACTGCGCGCCTTGGGGGCTGGAGGTCACGATGAGTTGCGGGTCGGCCTGCAGCACGGCTTCGGCACTGATGGTGGGCGCCAGAACCGCCAGCGAGCCAAACACGTTCTGCCCGCCGCACAGGGTGATGGCCTGGCTGATGAGCTGTTTGTGGCCCACGGTGATCAGCGGCTGGTTCCACACCTCGTAAAACACCCGTACAGCCGGTTTTTGGGCGGCGTAACGCTGCCGGATGGCCGCCAGACGCGTGTTGAAATCGCGCACCCAGCGCCCGGCTTGCTGCTCGGTGCCTGCCAGTTCGCCGATGCGGCTGACTGTGGACGCCAGCGACTCGAAGGTGTTGGCCTGGCTCCAGTACACCGGAATGCCCAGCGCTTTGAGCCTTGCCACTTCGCGCGGGGGCGTGCCCGATTGCCAGGCCAGAATCAGATCGGGCTTGAGCCGGACGATGGCTTCCAGATTGAGGGCGAACGCGTCGCCCACGACCGGCAGTTTGCGCGCCCAGAACACATTGCCCGCGCCCTGAATCTGGCCGACGACGAATTTGCTGGCCCCGGCCGCCGCGCTGAGTTCGAGCAACTGCGGCGATAGCGCGATGATGCGCCGTGCCGGTGCGGGCAGGGAAACCACCTGGCCGGTGTCGTCGGTCACCCGCACCGGGGCTGCCCAGGCGGCGCTGGGCAGCAGGGCAAAGGCGAGAAGCGCCCCAAGCCATCGAGAAAGGGTCATGTCGGTGCGGGTGTTTTGGGTTTGAAAGCGCACAGATCGGCCACCCCGCAGCGCCAGCATTCCGGCTTGCGCGCCTTGCAGACATATCGGCCGTGCAGAATCAGCCAGTGGTGGGCATGCAGGCGGAACTGTGGCGGAATTACCTTCTCCAGCTGGGTCTCCACCGCCAGCGGGGTTTTGCCCTTGGCCAGCCCGAGGCGATTGGCCACGCGGAAAATGTGCGTGTCCACCGCGATGGTGTCTTGCCCGAAGGCCACGTTGAGCACCACATTGGCGGTTTTGCGGCCCACCCCCGGCAGCGATTCCAGCGCCTCGCGGCTGCGCGGCACTTCGCCGCCGTATTGGTCGATCAGGATGCGGCAGGTGGCGATGATGTTTTTCGCCTTGGTTTTGTACAGCCCGATGGTGCGGATCGCCTCGCGCAGCCGGTCTTCGCCGAGGTCGAGCAGCGCCTGCGGGGTGTTGGCCACGGCGAATAGCGGCCGGGTGGCCTTGTTCACGCTGACATCGGTGGCCTGAGCCGAAAGCGCCACCGCGACCAGCAGCTCGAAGGGCGTGCGGTATTCCAGCTCGGTGCGCGGCTCGGGGTTGGCGGCGGCGAAGCGCTCGAACAGGGTCTGGATCTGGGCGGGTTTCATGCGGCGCGATGATAGGCGCGGCGAGTTTTCGCCCTCTGGCGGCCATGCCAGCGGGTAGAGGGGCGATGGTATGATTTCCCTCCGTTGTGAGATTCACAATTTCTTTTGTAAATCATAGAGTTAGAACATATCGATGCGTTTGACCTCACTCCGTCTGGCCGGATTCAAGTCGTTTGCCGAACCTGTGACGCTGCCCTTTCCCGGCCGCATCAGCGGAATCGTCGGGCCCAACGGCTGCGGCAAATCGAACGTGATCGATGCGGTGCGTTGGGTGCTGGGCGAGAGCAAGGCCAGCGAGTTGCGCGGCGAGTCCATGCAGGACGTCATTTTCAACGGCAGCGGGCAGCGCAAACAGGCCAGCCGCTGCAGTGTGGAAATGGTGTTCGACAATAGCGATCACCGCATCGCCGGGCAATGGGGACAGTTCACCGAAATCGCCATCAAACGCGTGCTCACCCGCGACGGCACGTCGAGCTATTTCATCAATAACCAGGCGGTACGCCGCCGCGACGTGCAGGATATTTTTCTCGGCACCGGCCTGGGGCCGCGCTCCTACGCCATCATCGGCCAGGGCACCATCACCCGCATCCTGGAGTCGCGCCCCGAAGACCTGCGCATGATGCTCGAAGAGGCCGCCGGCGTGTCCAAATACAAGGAGCGCCGCCGCGAAACCGAGAACCGCCTGCAGGACACCCGCGAGAACCTCACCCGCGTGCAGGACATCCTGCGCGAACTCGGCAGCAATCTGGGGCGGCTCGAACAACAGGCCGAAGTCGCCACCCGTTACCAGGGCCTGCAGGCCAGTGCGACTCTGGTGCAGCAGCAGCTCTGGCTGCTGCGTCAAGAAGAAGCGCAGGCCAAACGCCAGCAAATCACCCTGGCTGGCGGTGAGGCGATGAATGCGCTCGAAGCCCGCATCGCCGAGCAGCGCGCAATAGAGGCCGAAATCGAAACCTTGCGTCAGGCACAGTTCGCCAGCAGCGATACGCTCAACCGGGCGCAGGCCGCTTTCTACGCCGCCCAGTCGCGCGTCAGCCAGCTCGAGGCGGAAATCCGTTTCGTCGTTGAGGGCCGTCAACGCGCTCAGGCCGCGCTGCAGGCCATCGACGCGCAAACGCAGGACTGGCAGCAACGCCACGACACCGCCGTGGCGCAGGCCGCCGACACCGCCGAGCGCCTGGCCGATGCCGAGGTGCAGGCCGAGGTGGCGCAGGCCCGCGTGCAGGAGCAAAGCGAACGCCTGCCCACGCTGGAAGCCGCCCTAAGCGACGCGCAATTGCGCGCTGCGGACGAACGCGCGCAGGCCGCCGCTGCCCAGCAGGCTCTGCAGGCCGAGGCGGCACGGCAGCGCGGCCTGGGGCAGCAAATCCAGCAGTTGCAACAGCGCGCCGAGCGGCTGCGCGCCGAGCAACGCGCCGTGGTCGCGCCCGACAGTCTGCGTCTGGCCGATCTGCAGCGGCAGCAAGAAACCCTCACCGACGCGCTCGACACCACCCGCGCGCAGCGCGAACAACTCGAAGACACCTTGCCCGAGCTGCAACAGGCGCGGCAGCAGGCGCAGCAGGCGCAGCAGGCCGCCGCCGCGCAGCTTGCCGCGACCAGCGCGCGCCTGGCTGCGCTCAAAGCCCTGCAGGAACGGGTGCTCACCGAAGGCAAGTTGCGCCCCTGGCTGGCCAAGCACGGGCTCGACGGCCTGTCGCAACTCTGGTCGCGCCTGCAGGTAGAAAACGGGCTGGAAACCGCGCTCGAAGCCGTGTTGCGCGAGCGCCTGTCCGCGTTGGAACTGCGCCAGCTCGACATGGCCGCAGGGTTTGCCAGCGACGTGCCGCCGGCCAAGCTGGCGTTCTATTCGGCAGCGGTGCAGCCCCCGGCCACCGAAGCGCGGGCGATTTCCACCCCGCCCGCAGGCTGTCGGCCCTTGCGCGAGGGCGTGCGCAGCGGTGATGCCGGGCTGGCCAGCTTGCTCGACGACTGGCTGACCGCCGTTTTCATCGCGCCGTCGCTGCAGCAGGCGCTGGCGCTGCGCGCCACTCTGCCTGCGCAGACCGTGCTGCTCACGCGCGAAGGCCACGCGGTGTCGCGCCAGAGCGTGAGTTTTTACGCCCCGGATTCCGAGCAGTCCGGCGTGCTCGCGCGCCAGCAGGAAATCGACAATCTGGAGCGCCAGATCAAGGCCGAGCAACTCATCGCCGAGCAAAGCCGCGCCCAGCTTCATCAGGCCGAACACGATCTGGGGCAGGCGCAGGAGCAGCTCGCCGCGCTGCAACGCCGCCAGCAACAAGACACCCAGCAACTGCACACCGTGCAGGTGGAACTGCTCAAACTCACCCAGCAAGCCGAGCAAAGCGCCGCGCGCAATCAGCAGATCGCCACCGATCTTGGCGACATCGACGCCCAACAGGGTGAATTGCAGGCGCAGCAGGCCGAGAGCGAAGCGCGCTTCGAGGAGCTAGACGCGCGTCTGGCCGACCAGCAGCAGCTGCAGGCCGATCTCGAAACCGAGGTGATGGCCGCGCAGCAGGCGCTCGCCGATGCCCGGGCGCAGCAGCGCCAGCTCGAATCACAAGCGGCCGAGAGCGGCTATGCGGTGCGCAGCCTGCAACAAAAGCGGGCCGATCTGCAACGCGAGGCGCAGATGGCGGTCGAACAGATCGCGCGTCAGACCAGCGCGCGCGAGGCGGCGCAGGCCGAACTCGCGCGGCTGAGTGAACAAGGCGCGCAGACCGGTCTGCAATCGGCGCTGGCCGAGCAGCAAAGCGCGCAAGCCGTGCTGGGCGCCCGCCGCAGCGAAGCCGACGACATCGCCCAGCAACTGCGAAAGCAGGAGGAGGCTCGGCTGACGCTCGACCGCGACCTCGATCCGCTGCGCCAGCGCATCACCGAATTGCAGCTCAAGGAGCAGGAGTTCCGGCTGCAGGCCGAGCAGTTCGCGCAGCAGCTCGCCGAGGCGCAGGCCGATATCGAAGCAGTGCGCGCCAGTCTGCCGACCGATGCCCAGGCCCCGGCGCTGGCGCGCGAGCACGAACGGCTGCAGCGCGACATCGCCGCGCTGGGGGCGGTGAATCTGGCCGCACTCGACGAGTTGGGTCAGGCGCGCGAACGCAAACAGTTTCTCGACGCCCAGATCGAAGACCTGCAGACCGCCATCACCACCCTCGAAGACGCCATCCGCAAGATCGACGCCGAAACCCGCGACATGCTGGCCACGACTTTCGAGCAGATCAACGACCACTTCGGCCGCATGTTCCCACTGCTGTTCGGCGGCGGCAATGCGCGGCTCATCATCACCGGCGAGGAAATTCTCGACGCCGGGGTGCAGGTCATGGCACAGCCGCCGGGCAAGAAGAACAGCTCGATTCATCTGCTCTCCGGCGGCGAAAAAGCGCTGGTGGCCATTGCGCTGGTGTTTGCCATCTTTCAGCTCAACCCCGCGCCGTTCTGTCTGCTCGACGAAGTGGACGCGCCGCTGGACGACGCCAATACCGAGCGCTACGCCCGGCTGGTCAAAGACATGTCGACGAGCACGCAGTTCCTGTTCATCTCGCACAACAAAATCGCCATGGAAATGGCCGACCAGCTCATCGGCGTGACCATGCAGGAGCAGGGCGTCTCACGCACCGTTGCCGTGGAAATGGACGCGGCGCTACGCTTTGCTCAAGCTGCTTGATCCACACACTAAGCCGCGCACACACTCACACACCCCCGAGGATTCCTGGATGGGACAGTTGCAAATCGCCTTGATCGTCATCGGCGCCATCATCATCGCCGCCGTCATTGCCTACAACACCTGGCAATCCGGCAAATTCAAGCGCCAGCGCGCCGCCGTCGAAGACGATGTGCAGACCGCGATCGAGCCAGCCGGGCTCGACACCCTGACCTCCGACACCCACGGCCACACGCTCGAACCCGTCGCGCTCAGCCCCGAAGTCGCCCCCAGGCCGCGGCTGATGCCCTTGCAGATCGACCCGCTGATCGACGCCATCGCCAGCTACCTGCTCGAACCCGTGCGTTCGGGCGAGGTGCTGCTGCCGCGCCTGCCCAAAACCGCGCGCGCCGGGGCCAAGCGCATGTTGTTCGAGGGCCGCAACGCCGAAACCGGGCAATGGGAGCCGCTGCAGCCGCAGCACCCCTACGCCGAACTTCAGGCCGCGGTGCAACTGAGCAACCGGGCCGGACCGATCAATGCCATCGAGTTTTCCGAGTTCATCGCCAAGTGCCACGAACTTGGCGAGGCGCTGAGTGTGGCGCCCGATCTGCCCGATATGGCCGAGGCCCTCGAACAGGCCCGGTCGCTCGACGCCTTCGCCAACGACAACGACGCGCAGCTCTCCATCACCCTGCGCGCCCGCAGCGTGCCCTGGGGCATCGACTTCCTGCGTCAGCGCGCCCAGGCCGCCGGTTTCGTTCCCGGCGCCGAGGCCGGGCGCATGGTGCTGCTCTATCAAGACGTGGAGCAGGCGCCCACGCCGCTGGTGCATCTGCAATTCGACGCCCGCGCCGACCTTTCCGACAGCGCTGCCGCCGTCAGCCATGCCACCTTGCTGCTGGAAGTGCCGCAGGCCCCGGCCGCGCAAAAGCCCTTCGGCCGCATGCGCCAGGCCGCCCGTGAACTGGCGACCGCACTCGACGCCGCCGTGGTGGACGACAACAACGCCCCCTTGCCCGACGCCGCGCTCGACCACATCGAAAAACAGCTCGATCTGCTGTACGAAGTGCTGGAACAACGCGGCCTGCCCGCAGGCTCCGCCGCCGCGCAGCGGCTGTTTTCTTGACGCACAGGCTTTGACGACTCGCTTGCTTTCCTGATGACCCAGCCCGATCTTTTCGCGCAGCCCGCCGAGCGCGCGGCGCAATTGCGCGCCGAAATCGCCCGCCTCGATCACGCCTACTACGTGCTCGACGCCCCGCTGACGCCCGATGCCGACTACGACGCGCTGTTTCGGGAGTTGCAGCAAATTGAGGCCGACCACCCCGAGCTGCGCACCCCCGACTCGCCGACCCAGCGCGTGGGTGGCGCGCCCCTGCCCGAGTTCGCCCCGGTGCGGCACGCCGTGCCCATGCTGTCCATCCAGACCGAAACCGACACCACGCCCGAAGGCGCGGCGGCTTTCGACCAGCGGGTGCGCAACCGCCTCGGCCTGAACGCCGACGATCCGCCCGTGAACTACTGCGCCGAATTGAAGTTCGACGGCCTGGCCATCAGCCTGCGCTACGAGCACGGCCAGCTGGTGCAGGCGGCCACCCGTGGCGATGGCGAAACCGGCGAAGACGTCACGCAGAACGTGCGCACCATACGCAGCGTGCCGCTGCAATTGCGCGGCAACCCACCGGCGGTGCTCGAAGTGCGCGGCGAAGCCCTGATGAAGCGCGCCGACTTCGAGCGCTACAACGCCCGCCAGCGCGACAAAGGCCTGCCCACCCTGGTCAACCCGCGCAACGGCGCGGCGGGCAGCATTCGCCAGCTCGACCCGGCCATCGCCGCACAACGCCCGCTGGCCTTCTACGCCTACGGCTGGGGCGAGATTGTCGGCTGGGCGCAGCAGCCTGAAACGCACCACGCCATGCTCGATGCGTTCGAAGCGTTTGGCCTGCCCGTCGCACCGCAGCGGGTGCATGGCCCCGGCGCGCAAACCCTCATCGACTTCCACGCCCGCATCGCCGCCGCGCGCGACAGCCTGCCCTTCGACATCGACGGCGTGGTCTATAAGGTCGATAGCCTCGCCCTGCAGCGCGAACTGGGCTTTCGCAACCGCGAGCCGGTGTGGGCCGTAGCGCACAAATACCCCGCGCAGGAGCGCAGTACCAAGGTCATCGGCATCGACATTCAGGTCGGGCGCACCGGCAAGCTCACCCCGGTCGCCAAGCTCGAGCCGGTGTTCGTCGGCGGCGTGACCGTGACCAACGCCACCCTGCACAACGAAGACGAAGTGCGCCGCAAAGACGTGCGCGTGGGCGACACCGTGATCGTGCGCCGCGCGGGCGACGTGATTCCCGAAGTCGTCAGCGTGGTGCTGAGCGCCCGCCCGGCCGATGTCGGCGAACCGTTCGATCTCTACCAGCGCCTCGGCGGCCAGTGCCCCGTCTGCGGCTCGGCCATCGTGCGCGAAGCCGGCGAGGCCGACTGGCGCTGCACCGGCGGCCTGTTCTGCGCCGCGCAGCGCAAGCAGGCCATCCTGCACTACGCCAGCCGTCGGGCGATGGACATCGAGGGCCTGGGCGAAAAGCTGGTCGATCAGCTGGTGGATGCGGGTATCGTGCGCGTGCTGCCCGATCTTTACCGCCTCGGCCTGCTCAAGCTCGCCGCACTCGACCGCATGGCCGAGAAAAGCGCGGCCAATCTGCTGCAGGCGCTTCAGGCGAGCAAAACCACCACCCTGGCGCGTTTTCTCTACGCCCTGGGCATCCGCCACGTCGGAGAGGCCACGGCCAAAGATCTGGCGCGCCACTTCGGCGGGCTCGACGCCATTCTTGACGCGCCCTTGGAACAGCTGCTCGAAGTGCCCGATGTCGGCCCCGTGGTGGCGCAAAGCATCCGCACCTTCTTCGACCAGCCGCACAACCGCGAAGTGGTGGAACAACTGCGCGCCTGCGGTGTGCATTGGAGCGAGGCCGCGCCCGACCGCGACGCTCCCAAACCGCTAGCAGGCAAGACGCTCGTGCTCACAGGCACCCTGCCCACCCTCAGCCGGGAGGAGGCCAAGGCCCGCATCGAAGCGGCCGGCGGCAAAGTGGCCGGCTCGGTATCGAAAAAGACCGATTACGTGGTCGCCGGCGCCGAGGCCGGAACCAAACTCGCCAAGGCGCAGGAACTTGGCGTAACCGTGCTCGACGAAGCGGAGCTGCTGAAGTTGCTGGGGGAACTCTCGGCGTAATGCAGTGAGCCTAGAGACCGTCGGGCGTCGATTCTGCGGATCACGCTGCCCACCTTCCGGGCCCTCTTGTATATTTGCCCGACAGGTCAAAAAGCGCAGAACGGGTATGCCGGGTTTCAGGGATCATTTAAACCTGTATTCTTGCGCAGCCCATCGGGCTGGAACCCAGACTGCGCGAGGCCACTCATTTCAGTCGTTAGACATCTATGTCGAGTTCATCGGATCATCTTGCCGCAATATCGGAACGGATAAAGAATGGCGTGGCTGGGCCTACGGAGACCGTTCGAACGGTTCTATCCTGGTTCGGCGCGGAACGCCGGGGCATCTGGGTTGTGAAGCAGATAAATGCAGCACTCGATGCCCACGACTTGATGACAGAGCCAAGCTTTGAGTCGACTTGGATCGACGGGCCGATCAGATTCGTTCGCAAGGCAAAAAATGGCGCCGCGGATGCGCTTCATGATCCGACATTTCGACTTGGTCGGCTTGAGGCGGCCAACAAGGAGATCGTGTCAGTCAAGCCGAACGACAGCTTGGACAAAGTGATCACGCTCATGCTTACCAGTGACTTTTCTCAATTGCCAGTTATGGGCGGGCAACGTGATGTCAAAGGTGTTGTGAGCTGGAAAACAATTGGCTCGCGACTTGCTCTCAATAAGCTATGTACGCAGTGCAAGGACTTCATGGAGCCCGCCCAGATCCTTTCGGAAGAGGTTTCACTCCTTGAGGCTGTGGATGTCATTGCCAACCACGACTACGTACTTGTCCAGAGAACCGACAAGACCATCGGAGGCTTGGTAACGGCTAGCGACTTTAGCCTTCAGTTCAGAACAATGTCTGAACCCTTCCTCCTTGTTGGCGAAATCGAGAACGGCATTCGCCACCTGTTGTATGGAAAATTCAACAGTAAGGAATTGCAGGCCGCACGGGCGGAGAGCGACCCTGGTCGTACCGTGAAAAGTCCGAGCGATCTAACGTTCGGCGAGTACGTTCGGCTTCTCGAGCCAGCGATCAATTGGAACAAACTGGGCGTCAAGATCGATCGAGTCGAATTCATCAAACAGCTCGATCGCGTAAGAAAGATCAGAAACGACGTGATGCACTTTGACCCGGACGGACTTGATCCGGATGACAAGAGATTCCTAACTGAGTTCGCTCAATTTCTCAAACGCATTCGTGAAATACGCAGGACAGAGTAGGGTAAGGGATGTAACTTTCTAGCACTTTCTACCTCCCTTATTCGAAGCCTACCGCCAGTTCTACGTTATCCCAGCTCATCGAAGGCGCTTATGTCGATCTGTTGTCCCGCACAGAAGCCCTGTAAACGTGATACCCAACCCACCCAGCAACGTGGGCCAGTCTAAGCCGACGGCCTATCTCGGCCTCGATTTGGGTGGCACCAAGATCGAGGTGGCTGCGCTCGATGGCGATGGGCGGTTTTTGTTGCGCGAGCGGTGCGACACGCCGCAGGGCGACTATGCCGCGACCATCGAGGCCATCGCCGCGCGGGTGGCGGCGGCCGATGGGCAACTCGGCTGCAGGCTGCCGCTGGGCGCGGCGATTCCGGGTTCGGTATCGCCGGTTTCCGGGCTGATCCGCAACGCCAATTCCACCGTGCTCAATGGGCGCCCGCTGCTGCAAGACCTGCAACGGCGGCTAGATCGACCGGTGCGCTTGCACAACGACGCCAACTGTCTGGCGATCAGCGAGGCGGTGGACGGCGCGGGGCAGGGCGTCCGCGTGGTGTTTGCGGTCATTCTGGGCACTGGCGTGGGCGCGGGCATCGCCATCGACGGCGCGGATTGGCTGGGCTGCAATGCGGTGGCGGGGGAGTGGGGCCACAACCCGCTGCCCTGGCCGCGCCTGCCATCTGCCTGGCGCGAACTACCGGGGCCGCGCTGTTGGTGTGGTTTGCAGGGCTGCATCGAAACCTGGCTGAGCGGGCCGGGCTTCGTCGCCGATCATTTCGCGCGGATAGGGCAAATGAGGGGCCAGCAACGCAGCGCCAAGGAGCTGATCGCGGCCATGCGCGAGGGCGATCGCGCCGCGCGGGCGAGTTTCATCCGCTATGCCGACCGGCTGGCCCGGGCGCTGGCGCAGGTCATCAATCTGCTCGACCCGGACGTCATCGTGCTGGGCGGGGGCATGAGCAATGTGGCCGAGCTGTACGACGAAGTGCCGCGCCGCTGGGGCGCCTGGGTGTTTTCCGATACGGTGCGCACCCGGCTGCTGCCCGCGCAGCATGGCGATTCTTCCGGGGTACGCGGGGCGGCCTGGTTGTGGCGCGATCAGCTTCGTTCGGTTGCGCCTTCTTCTCCCCCTTCTTCTCCTGCCTGACGCTCTGAAAAATCGAGCGCGGCCGAGTTGATGCAGTAGCGCAGGCCGGTGGGGTTGGGGCCGTCGGGGAAGACGTGGCCGAGATGCGCGCCGCATTGCCCGCACTGCACTTCGGTGCGCACCATGCCGTGACTGACGTCGCGTACTTCACGGATCACGGCTTGCGATGTGGGCTGCCAGAAGCTGGGCCAGCCGCTGCCCGATTCGAACTTGGTGCGCGAGTCGAATAGCGGCGTGCCGCAGCACACGCAGCCATAGACGCCGTCGCCGTGGTGGTCCCAGTACAGGCCGGTGAAGGGCGGCTCGGTGGCGCTGCAACGCGTCACGCGGTATTGCTCCTCGCTCAGTTTGCTGCGCCAGAGGGCGTCATTCGTGTCTTCGGGGGTGGGCTTGGACATGATGCTTTCCTTTCAAGAGGAGCAGGACAGGCAGGCGGGCGGCGCGTGTTCCGGCGGGGGTTCAGCGTAATGCGGCGGCGTGGCCTGCGCGTCGAAAGGCCGCGTGAGCGCATGCAGCAGGCGGCGCACTTCGGCGAAGTCGCCGGCCTCGGCCTGGGCGATGGCGGCCTGCGCCAGATGGTGGCGCAGCACGACGTGCGGATTGACGGCATTCATCGCCACAGCGCGCGCTGCGTCGTCGCGGCCTTCTGCCCGCAGGCGCTCGCGGTAGCGGGCCACCCAGTCGGCAAACCGTTGCGGCTCGCGCGCGAATTGCGCCGCGAGGGCGGGGGGGATGGGCGCGTGTGCGTCGGCGGCAAGTTGCGCGAGATGGCGAAAGCTCAGCGTCCAGTCGCTGCGGTTGGCCGCCATGGTGTCAAGCAGAGCCTGAAACAGATCGCCGTCGCCCGGATGTTGCTCGGTCAGCCCGAGCTTGGCGGCGAGTTGTTGCTGCATGGCCTGCACGTACAGCGGGCGAAATTGATCGACCGCGGTCAGCGCCGACTCGGGCTTGTCGATCAGCGGCAGCAGGGCCTGGCCCAGCGCCAGCAGATTCCAGTGCGCCACGGCGGGTTGACGGCCGTAGGCGTAGCGCCCGCCGCGGTCGGTGGTGTTGGGGGTGTGCAGCGGGTCGTAGGCGTCGAGAAAGGCGAAAGGGCCGTAATCGATGGTCCAACCCAGGATGGACATATTGTCGGTATTCATTACCCCGTGAATGAAGCCCACCGCCTGCCACCGGGCGATGAGCCGCGCGGTGCGCGCCACCACCCATTGCAACAGCGACAGCGCGGGCTGCGGGGTGTTGGCGCAGTCGGGGCAGTACTGGGCGATCACCCAGTCGGTCAGCGCACGCAACTGCTCGGTCTGGCCGCTGTAGCTGAAATGCTCGAAATGCCCGAAGCGCACGAAACTCGGACTCAGCCGGGTGACCATCGCCGCGGTTTCGATGCGCTCGCGCCGCACCGGGCGGCTCGATCCCACCAGGCACAGCGCCCGCGTGGTGGGAATGCCCAGCGCCGCCATGGCTTCCGAGCACAAAAATTCGCGGATGGAAGAACGCAGCACCGCCCAGCCGTCGCCCATTCGCGAAAACGGCGTGCGGCCGCTGCCCTTGAATTGCACTTCCCAACGGGCATAGCCGCCGCTGTGCCGTCCGCCACTGGCATCTGGCCAGTCGCCCAGCAGCAGCGCGCGGCCGTCGCCAAGCTGCCCCGCCCAGTTGCCGAACTGATGCCCGGCGTACACCGTGGCACGGCTGCCGCCGCTGATCGCCGCGACATGGCCGCCGAAAGCCCGCGCCCAGTCGTGCTCGTCTTGCGGGGTTGCGGGCGCAGTTAGGCCGACCAGCGCCGCGGCATCGGCGCTGCTGGCCACCAACACGGGATCGGGCAGGGGGCTGACCGCGACCGGCGCGCTGAATGCGTCGCCCAGGGCGGCAAACTGCTGCGCCAGCGGCGGCCAAGAGCAGCTCGCGGGCGGAGCAGGGGCGGGAAAATCCAGAGCAGCGGAAGTCATGCCTGCATTCTCGGAGAAAGCCGCAGTTTTTGCCTGATGTTCAAGCCATGCCGCTCACACAAAATCCGGCCCATCCAGATGCGGTCATCGCGTTGCCTTTCGGTCGCATGGGCCTGTTCTGCACCGACGACATGGTGTTGCGCCTGGAATATCTTCCGCCAGAGACTCCTCTCACCCCGCCCTCCACGCCGCTATGCCGCGCTGTAGCCGCGCAACTGAGCGCCTATGCCGCTGATCCGGCGTATCGCTTCGATTTCCCGCTGGCAACGGCGGGCACGGAGTTTCAGCGCCGGGTCTGGGCGCTGTTGCAGCAAATTCCGCCAGGGCAGACGCGCACTTATGGCGATGCCGCGCTGGAGTTGCACAGCGCCGCTCGGGCCGTTGGGCAGGCTTGCGCCGCCAATCCCTTCGCCCCCGTGGTGCCATGTCACCGCATCGTCGCGCAAGGCGGGCTGGGCGGATTTGACCATTCCACCGCGCAAGACGGGTATCTGCTGGGCATCAAACGCTGGCTGCTGCAGCATGAAGCCAGCTTGCGATCGGCTCGTCCCCATGCCTGAAGCCCCGCTTTACCTCGAATGGCCGCCCGCGCCCGAAGCCTGCGCCACCACGATCGACCGTTTCTGCGACGCCCTCTGGCTGGAAGACGGCCTCTCGCCCAACACCCTCGCCGCTTACCGCCGCGACCTCACCCTGATGGCGCGCTGGCTGACTTTTTCGCGGCGCCCGCCCTTGATCGAAGCGTCGCTGCGCGATGTGCAGGCGTATATCGCGGCCCGATTTGTGCAGAGCAAGGCCACTTCGTCCAACCGGCGGCTGGTGGTGTTGCGCCGCTTTTACCGCTGGGCGTTGCGTGAGCACTTGCGCACCGACGACCCCACGCTGCAGCTCGACACCGCGCGTCAGCCGCCGCGCCGCCCCAAGACCCTGAGCGAAGCGCAGGTGGAAGCGCTGCTCGCCGCACCCGAGGTAGACACGCCGCTGGGCCTGCGCGACCGCGCCATGCTCGAACTGCTCTACGCCAGCGGCCTGCGGGTGAGCGAGCTGGTGGCGCTGCCGGTGGTGCGCGTGTCGCTCGATCAGGGCGTGGTGCAGATTGCGGGCAAAGGCGGCAAAGAGCGACTGGTGCCGTTCGGCAGCGCCGCGCAAGACTGGCTGCAGAACTACCTGCGCACTGCGCGCCATGAGTTGCTGCAGGGGCGCGACAGCCCCTTTCTGTTCGTCACCGCGCGCAGTGGGCAAAGTGCCCGCGAAACCACCGGCATGACGCGGCAGATGTTCTGGATGCGCATCAAGGCCTATGCGCGCAAGGCCGGCATCGACGTGCCGCTGTCGCCCCACACCCTGCGCCACGCTTTCGCCACCCATCTGCTCAACCACGGCGCCGACCTGCGTGTGGTGCAATTGCTGCTCGGTCATGCCGATATTTCCACCACGCAGATCTACACCCACATCGCGCGCGAACGGCTCAAGACGCTGCACGCCCGCCACCACCCCCGCGCCTGATCGCGCTCAAGCCCCGCTATGGCCCAAGACAACTTCTGGTCCGCCTTCGTCCTGCTGCTGCTGATCCTCGACCCCTTTGGCAATCTGCCGTTTTTCATCGCGGTCATGCGCAAGCTGCCGATTCAGCGTCGCCTGCCCGTGGCGCTGCGCGAAATCGGCATCGCCTACGCCGTGCTGCTGGCTTTCATGTTCGGCGGCCACGGTTTTCTGAAACTGATGAACCTCAGCCAGCCTTCCATCGAAGTGGCCGGCGGGGTCATTTTGCTGCTGGTGGCGATCAAGATGATTTTCTCCACCACGTCTGAAATTTTCGGCGGCGAGGGCGGACGCGAACCCTTGATCTTTCCCCTGGCCGTACCGCTGCTGGCCGGGCCGTCCGCTCTCGCCACAGTCTTGCTGCTGGCCTCGCGCCAGCCCGGCGAGATCTGGACCTGGGTGGGCGCGCTCAGCTCGGCGGTGGCCGTGACTGGCGGGTTGCTGTTGATGAGCGAAACCCTGCTCAAGTGGCTGGGCGACTCGGTGATGAACGCCGCCGAAAAGCTCATGGGCCTCATCCTCACCGCCATTGCCGTGAATATGCTGCTGTCGGGTATTCGCAGCTATTTCGGGCTATGAATTCGCCAGTGCTGCCGATAGCATGCCTCTGTGCAACGCTTTGAAGCGATTTCCCTCCAACCTACTCAGCAATCAATCACCATGGAACGCCTGACTTTCACCCCGGAAGACCGCGAAGCCCTGGCCCATTTTCTGGGTCAGCTCGTGGACACCACCATCCTCACTCGCCGAGAAATTCATGACTTTCTCGACTACTGCGATCTCATGGCGCCGAAAAAAGGCGAAGTCATCGCCGATATCGGCCAGGTCGGCGAGAGCCTGTTTTTCGTGCTCGAAGGGCAGGGCTGCCTGATGGCGCAGTTGCCCGAAAGCGAAATGGAAATCGGCAAGATCATGCCCGGAGAAATGCTCGGCGAGATGAGCTTTTTCGACCGCAAGCCGCGCGAAATCCGCCTGCGCGCAGGCGAAGACACCCGCCTGCTGCGCATCAGCCGCGCCATGTACAACCGTCTGCGTCTTGAGCGCCCGCTGCTCGCCGTGCTGCTGCTCGAAGTGGCCATCATCAGCCTCGATCACCTCTACCGCCGCACCTCCTCGGAGATGGCGCAGATCAACCGTTATATGTACCGCACCGGGCGGTAAACGCCCCACCGCCCGCCGTTTCGCCCGCCGTTTCGTCATGACCGCGCCACGACTCGATCTGCAGATCCGGCGGGCCTACGACCCGCCGAGTTCTGACGACGGCACGCGCATCCTCATCGACCGCCTCTGGCCGCGCGGTCTGCGCAAAGACGGCGCCCACATCGACCATTGGTTGAAAGACCTCGCCCCCAGCCCGGCGCTGCGCGTCTGGTTCGGCCATGAGCCGGAGCGTTTTGCCGAGTTTTCAAAGCGCTACACGGCCGAACTCGATGCCTTGGCGGATGACGCTGCGGCCCTGCAAACCCTGGGCGAAGCGCTGCGGGCAGGGCGCGTCACCCTGCTGTTCGCTGCGCACGACCCGCAAATCAACCACGCCCGGGTGCTCGAAGACTGGCTGCGTCGGCCGCACGCTTGGCTCTCGGCAAGAAAGGCCAAATGATCTTCGCGCCCGATGCCGTCCTCGATTTCTGGTTCCGCGAAATCGAGCCCGCGCAGTGGTTCAAAGCCGACCCGGCTTTCGACGCACTGCTGCGCACGCGTTTCAGTGCACTTCACAGCCAGGCGGTGCGCTGTGAGTTGTTTGCGTGGAGAGCTACGCCGCAGGGTCGGCTGGCGGAAATCGTCGTGCTCGACCAGTTTTCGCGCAATCTGTTCCGGGGCGATCCGCGCGCCTTTGCCGCCGATGCGCAGGCGCTCACCCTCGCGCAGGATGCGGTGGCCTGCGGCGCCGACCAGGCGCTGACACAGCAACAGCGCATCTTTGCGTACATGCCCTATATGCACAGCGAATCGGCCGCGATTCATGTCGTGGCCGAAACCCTGTTCCGCGCCAACGGGCTGGCGAACAACCTCGACTTCGAGCTGCGCCACAAAGCCATCATCGACCGCTTTGGCCGCTACCCGCACCGCAACGCCATCCTCGGTCGGGAATCGACGGACGAGGAAATTGAATTTTTGAAGCTGCCGGGCTCCAGTTTCTGAGTGCCACACCCTAAGGAAGCTGAGGGGGCGGCAAATGGGCGGGCGGGTCTACCGCATGCTTGGCCAGATCGTCCAGAAACAAGGAGTCCAGCACGTCCTTGCTCGTCGCAGCAAGAACAACCTTAGGCGCCACACCGGCGTCAAGTGCTTGCTGCCAGCGCCCAGCACAGACACACCAGTGGTCGCCGGGTTTCAACCCAGGGAAGCGCAGTTTTGGGTTGGGTGTGGACAGATCATTGCCTTGCGATTTGGTGTATGCGAGGAACTGTGCGTCCATCAAAGCGCACACGCCATGCACTCCAGCGTCCTGTGCCGTCACGGCGCAGTAGCCGTTGCGCAAATATCCCGTCTGTGGAGCCTGGCTGCAAGATTGCAAAGGCTGATTCAGGACATTGAGCAAGGCCGGATCGGCTTCAGACTTATTGGGCGTTTGCGCAAACGCGGAGGTTGAAATCAAGACCGTACCAAGGCATGCAATGCTGGACGCAAAAAAACGGCGGTAGTGCGCGGTGATGGTTGCCAAAACTCTTCTCCGAACCCAAACGAGGCTCAAGAATATGGCGCTGTGAGTGCCCTCATCCGTTGTGAGGGGGATTTGACGTCGCGTACCCAATTAGCCAGGGCCGTGCACGGAGCGTTTTTGCGCCCGTCAGCAGGCGAAGCGAGCAGGCGCTAGATCGCGCGCTCAAGCTGGGCTAGCTCTTCACTGCTGAACCCCGCCTGCAGCCGTGCGTCGCGATTGAACGGAGGTTTGATCCGCGGGGCGTCGAAAGCGGCGGCCAGTTCGTCGTGCGCGGTGAGGGGGTTGCGGCCCGTCTGGGTGCAGGCCCAGTGATACCAGCGGTTGCCGATGGCGACGTGGCCGATTTCGTCGGCCAGAATGTGGTCGAGAATTTCCGCGCCGCGCGCATCGCCAGCGGCGGCCAGCTTGGCGCGAATGCTGGGGTTCACGTCCAGCCCCCTGGCTTCGAGGGTGCGCGGCACCAGCGCCATGCGGGCGAGCAGGTCGCCAGCGGTTTTTTCGGCCATGTCCCACAGGCCGTTGTGGGCGGGAAAGTCGCCGTATTCAGCGCCGATGCTGCGCAGGTGATTGCGCAGCAGAGTGAAGTGCTCGGCTTCTTCGGCGGCCACGCGAATCCAGTCGCGGTAAAAATCTTCGGGCAAATTCTGAAAACGCCACACGGCATCCAGGGCGAGGTTGATGGCGTTGAACTCGATGTGCGCAATGGAGTGCAGCAGGGCGGCGTGACCCTTGGGGTCGCGCGGGTTGCGGCGGGGCATCTGTTGCGCGGGGATCAGTTCAGGCTTTTCCGGGCGGCCGGGGAGGGCGGCGTTTGGCGGCCTCTGCACACAGGTGGGCGGATCGATGCTCACCCGCCCTTGGTGCAGATCGTCGCGCAGGGCCAGCGCCAGCGCTACCTTGCGCGCCGGGTCGGGCTCGATCAGTGCGGCCAATGCGGCCTGGCGCGCCGAGCTGGAAGAGATGGGCGCACTCACTGTGTTTTCTTCAGCACGGTCATGGCCGAGGCAATGAGGCCGGCGGCCTGGCTCATGTCTCCAGGCACGATGAGGGTGGTGCTCGATTTGGCGAGGTTGGCATAGGTGTCCAGACCCTGCTGGGCGACCTTGAGCTGCACGGCTTCGGCGCCGCCGGGTTTTTGAATGGCATTGGCCACGACTTCCAGCGCGTGCGCTGTGGCGTCGGCCACGGCCTCGATGGCGGCGGCTTCGCCTTGCGCATTGTTGATGGCCGCCTGCTTCTGCCCCTCAGATCGCGCGATGAAGGCCTGGCGCTCGCCTTCGGCGACGTTGATGGCCTGCTGACGCGCACCTTCCGAGGTGGCGATCACGGCGCGCTTTTCACGCTCGGCGGTGATCTGCCGCTGCATGGCGTGCAGGATTTCGTTCGGTGGTGTGAGGTCCTTGATCTCGTAGCGCAACACCTTCACGCCCCAGGTGGCAGCGGCTTCGTCGAGAGCATTCACCACGCTGTGGTTGATGAATTCGCGTTCTTCGAAAGTCTTGTCGAGTTCGAGCTTGCCGACCACCGAGCGCAGCGTAGTCTGCGCCAACTGGGTGATGGCGACGATGTAGTTCGACGAGCCATAGCTGGCACGCATGGCGTCGGTCACCTGGAAATACAGCACGCCGTCCACGGTGAGCTGGGTGTTGTCTTTGGTGATACAGATCTGGCTGGGCACGTCGAGCGGAATTTCTTTCAGCGAGTGTTTGTAGGCCACGCTGTCGATGAAGGGAATGATGATGTTTAGCCCCGGTTGCAGGGTGGCGTGGTAGCGGCCGAGACGCTCCAAAATCCAGGCGTTTTGCTGCGGGACGATCTTGATGCCGCGGCTGACGAACAACACGGCGATGACGGCCAGGATGATGGCGATTTCCATGAAAGACTCCCTTGGGTTGATCAAAGCGGGCTACGCGCGTCAGCCCAGATTATGTTGTGCATTCGTGTCGAGCGATGGCGCGGCTTGTGCGGCGGGCAGCGGTTCGATCAGCAGCACATTGCCGTCTTGTCCGGCAATGCGGTGCGGGCCGGTTTGCAGCGGGCCACGCCGCAGCAGCCGCGCAGACCAGTCTGAACCCCGGTAATGCACCCGCGCGACGCCATCTGCCGACCAGGCGGACACATCGACCGTGGCACCGAGATCGAGGTTGTCGTGCCGCACATCGGCGGCGGTGCGTTTACCGAAAATACGCCGGGTCAGATACAACGCGATCACCGCGCCGCCGCCCACCACGGTGAACGCCACCCAATGCCAGGGCATGGGCAGCCCGGCATGCGCCGCCAGTGCGCCGGCCACGGCGCCCACGGCCAGCATGAGCAAATAGAAGGTGCCGCTGACCAGTTCCATCGCGACAAAAAAACCGGCCAGAATCCACCAGGCGGTCGGGTTGTCCATCTCGGGTGCTCCCAATATTGATGGCGCGAAGCAGGGCGCTTCACACAGATTTCCTACACTCTCGCACTTTATCCCTTCCGCGTCGGAGCCGTCATGCACTTTCGTTTTCCCATTGTCATCATCGATGAAGACTTCCGCTCGGAAAACTCGTCAGGCCTCGGCATTCGCGCGCTGGCGCAGGCCATCGAGAAGGAAGGCATGGAGGTGCTGGGGGTGACCAGCTATGGCGATCTCTCCAGCTTCGCGCAGCAGCAAAGCCGGGTGAGCGCTTTCATTCTCTCTATCGACGATGAGGAATTCGCCACCGCGGAGGAGGGCGTGGAACCGAAGGCTTTGCACAACCTGCGCGCCTTCATCGAGGAGATTCGCTTTCGCAACGCCGAGATTCCCATCTACCTCTACGGCGAAACGCGCACCTCGGGGCATATTCCCAACGACATCCTGCGCGAGTTGCACGGCTTCATCCATATGTTCGAGGACACGCCGGAGTTCGTGGCGCGGCACATCATCCGCGAGGCACGCTCGTACATGGACTCGCTGGCGCCGCCTTTCTTTCGTGCCCTGGTCGGCTACGCCGCCGATGGTTCCTACTCCTGGCATTGCCCTGGGCATTCCGGGGGGGTGGCCTTCCTGAAGAGCCCGGTGGGGCAGATGTTCCACCAGTTCTTTGGCGAAAACCTGCTGCGCGCGGACGTGTGCAACTCGGTGGATGAACTGGGCCAGTTGCTCGACCACACCGGCCCGGTGGCGGCGAGCGAGCGCAACGCGGCGCGCATTTTCCACGCCGATCATCTGTTTTTCGTCACCAACGGCACCTCCACCTCGAACAAGATGGTTTGGCACAGCACGGTAGCGCCGGGCGATGTGGTGGTGGTGGACCGCAATTGCCACAAATCCATCCTGCACGCCATCATCATGACTGGCGCGCTGCCGGTGTTCCTCACGCCGACGCGCAATCATTACGGCATCATCGGGCCGATTCCGCTGGCCGAGTTCCACCCGGACAACATTGCCCGCAAGATTGCCGAGAATCCGCTCACGCGGCATCTCGTCGGCAAAATCAAGCCGCGGGTGCTCACCATCACCCAGTCCACCTACGACGGCGTGCTTTACAACGTGGACACCATCAAGCAGATGCTCGATGGCCACATCGACACCCTGCATTTCGACGAAGCCTGGCTGCCACACGCCTGTTTTCACGACTTTTATCGCGGCATGCATGCCATCGGGCCCGACCGCGAGCGCACCAAAGAGACCATGGTGTTCGCCACGCAATCCACCCACAAGCTGTTGGCGGGCCTGAGCCAGGCCTCGCAGATTTTGGTGCAGAACGCGCAAAACCAGCAGCTCGATTTCCACCGCTTCAACGAGGCGTATCTGATGCACAGCTCCACCTCGCCGCAGTACGCCATCATCGCCTCGTGCGATGTGGCCGCGGCGATGATGGAGCCACCGGGCGGCACCGCGCTGGTCGAAGAAAGCATTCTGGAGGCCATGAACTTCCGCCGCGCCATGCGCAAGGTCGACGCCGATTACGGACAGGACTGGTGGTTCAAGGTGTGGGGGCCGAACGGCTTGGCGGAGGAGGGCACCGGCGAGCGCGACGACTGGCTGCTGCACGCCACCGACGACTGGCACGGCTTCGGCGCCGTGGCCGACGGCTTCAATATGCTCGACCCGATCAAGTCGACTATCGTCACACCGGGTCTGAACATCAACGGCGATTTCGATGCCACCGGCATCCCGGCCGCCATCGTCACCCGCTTTCTGGCCGAGCATGGAGTGATTGTCGAAAAGACCGGGCTTTACAGCTTTTTCATCATGTTCACCATCGGCATCACCAAGGGCCGATGGAACACCCTGGTCACGGCGCTGCAACAGTTCAAGGACGACTACGACCGCAACCAGCCGCTGTGGCGCATCCTGCCCGAATTCGTGGCGCAGAATCCGCGCTACGAGCGCATCGGTCTACGCGATCTGTGTCAGCAGATCCACGAAGCCTATCGTGAGCAGGACGTAGCCCGTCTGACCACCGAGATGTACCTCTCCGATTTGCAGCCGGCCATGACGCCGACCGACGCCTACGCCAAGATGGCGCACCGCGACATCGAGCGGGTGGAGATCGATCAGCTCGAAGGCCGCATCACCGCGGCGCTGGTCACGCCGTACCCGCCGGGCATTCCGCTGCTCATTCCGGGCGAGCGCTTCAACGCGCCCATCATGCGCTACCTGAAGTTCGCCCGCGACTTCAATCTGCGCTTCCCGGGATTTGCCACCGACGTGCATGGTCTGGTGACTGAAACCGACGCCAGCGGAAACAAACGCTATTTCGTGGACTGCGTGCGCAACGCGGACTGAAACAGGTTTCTACCGGCGGCGGCTTCGAGAGGGGCCGCCGTCAATCTCTTGATGTGCAGTCGTATTGTAAATTTAACATAATGCATATATGTTCTCTAATAGATGCCCAGCCACGAGGCTGGAATGGCGCTCTTACCAGGAGCCCTGCGGTCTATCCTTGCCCAGCGCCTTGGCGATCATGTTGGCGATGTCCTTGTGGTTCATTTGGGTTGCCAAGGTCAGCGCGGTGTAGCCCATGGCATTTTTGAGCTTCGGGTCGGCGCCTTCTTCCAGCAGCAGCTTCACCGTGCTGTCATAGCCAAAATACGCCGCCATCATCAGCGGCGTGGAGCCGTTGGGCGCGGCGGCGTCTATGTAGGCGGAATGTTCGAGCAGATACTTGACGACTTCGGTACGCCCCCGGGTGGCGGCATAGGACAACGGCGTCCAACCCGGTTTGTTGATTTCCGCGCCTTTTTCGACCATGAGCTTGACGATGCCAAGATCGCCCTGAAGGCAGGCGATCATCAGCGCATTTTCGTCGGATGGGTTCAGGTAATTGAGATGAATATGCGGATCATCGATCAATACCTTGGCGACCTTGAGGGAGTTGTAGCGCAGCGCCAGATACAGCGCCGAATTGCCTTTGCTGTCCACCGCGTTCGGGTCGAAACCCTGCGCCAGCAGACTGCGCACGGCGCCCACGTCGTCAATGTTGACGGCGCGGAAAAAGTCGGTGTAAGCCCCGGCGTAAGCCCAACCACCCGAGCCCGCGAGCAGCGCGGCCACGGCGGTAGATTGGAGAAATTGGCGCCGAGCTCTATTCATAAAACACCTTAATTATTATTCTTAACACTATGATTTATTGTAGAAATAGCCGGGTGAAATTATCGCTGGTCTGTTCTGCCAGCGCCTCCCGATCCACGCCGCGCAATTCGGCCAGGTAGTCGGCGACGTAACTCACGTAGGCCGGTTCATTGGTCTTGCCGCGGTGCGGCATGGGGGCTAGATAGGGGCTGTCGGTTTCGATCAGTAAGCGGTCGGCAGGAATTTGTACCGCCACATCGCGCAGCGCCTGGGCGTTCTTGAAAGTGACGATGCCCGCGATGGATATGTAGAAGCCCAGATCGAGGGCGCGCTGCGCGACATCCCAGTTTTCGGTGAAGCAATGCATCACGCCCCGCGCACGTCCCTGCCCTTCCTCGGCCAGAATGGCGAGGGTGTCTTCGGCGCTGGCGCGGGTATGGATGATCAGCGGTTTGTCGAGCTGCAAGGCGGCACGAATATGCACCCGAAAGCGCTCGCGCTGCCATTCCATCTCAGCCACGGTGCGCTCGCCCAGACGGAAATAGTCGAGCCCGGTTTCACCGATGCCGACCACGCGCGGCAATTGGGCCAGGCGCGTGAGGTCTTCAACCGTGGGCTCGCGCACGCCTTCGTTGTCGGGGTGCACCCCCACCGAGGCCCAAACCCCGGGGTAACGCAGCGCGATGGCGTGCACCGCGTCGAATTCTTCGAGCGTGGTGCAGATGTTGAGCGCCCGCGTTACGCCTTTGTCGTGCATATGCGCCAGCACGTCGTCGAGGCGTTCTTCCAGGCCCGGATAGGCTAGGTGGCAGTGGGAATCGGTCAGTGCGGCGGTCATTTCAAGCGGAATTTCGGGCGGCATCAAATGGTGTTGGTCGGCTTGCCGCTGGCCTCGGCGGCGCCTAGCGCTTCTTCGATTTTCACCTTCAGGTGCCGCGCCTTGTCGTCGGCGGGAAAACGCACGCCGATGCCCTGCGGGCGGTGGTTGGCGGCATTGGCCGGATTGATCCAGGCGACTTTGCCTTCGACCGGATAGCGCTGCGGATCGTCCACAATGGTGAGCAGTAGATAGACGCCCTCCCCCAGTCGATATTCGTGCGGCGTGGGCACAAAAATGCCGCCCTCGGGGAAGAAGGAAATGTACGAGGCATACAGCGCCGGTTTTTCCTTGATGGCCAACTGAAGGACGCGGGGCTTGTTGGCGGCAGCGCTTGCGGCGCGGGGGGCGGTAGCCATGAATCAATCTCCTCGGGAGAAAAGCTGGGCAAATTCTAGGAGCAGTGCGTCGCTGGCGAGTGCCTGGTTCAAGGGAAAACCGGCTAGCCGTTGTTTCTGGCGCCAGCCGTCCAGGGCATCAGCCAGTTTCAGCGGTGCGATGCGCTGGGCGAGTGCGGTCAGAGCCGGCAATTTTTGCGGCAGATAAAGCGGGGGTCCGCCAACCTGCACGCGCTGCAAATCGCTGCCGATTTTCAGCAGGCTCGCGACGCCAGCCGCCTGATCGGGCGGCGGCGGCAGGGTGGACGACTGCGGACGGGCGGCTTGGCGCGACAAGGCGTCCAACAGGCTTTCGGCCCATTCCAGCCCCAGCGCCGGGTTGGCCTGATAGACCGCACCCTGGCTCCAGGCCAGCACGGCCTGCTGCGCCCCCGCCGCCTCCGTCTTCCCGCCGAGTTGTTGCTGCGCCTCGGCGGCCCCCGGGCGCGGCAGTGCCGCCAGACGACAGCGGCTGCGAATCGTGGGCAGCAAGGCGTCGAGCCGGTGGGCGCCGAGCAGAAACTGCACGTCTTCCGGCGGTTCTTCGAGGGTCTTGAGCAGCGCGTTGGCCGCGGCCGCATTGAGCGCATCGACCGGATAGATCACCGCCACCTTGGCGCGGCCGCGGTGGCTGGTGCTCACCGACCAATCGTTGAGGCGGCGGATCTGCTCGATGCGGATCTCCTGGCTCGCCGTCTTGGTCTCGGAGCGCGGCGCGGTCTCTTCAGACGGGTTCAGGCCGAGTTCGGGCCACATCGCCTCGGGCGCTGCGATCAGTAAATCGGGGTGCGTGCCCGCCGCC